>NZ_JBJJLO010000013.1:0-90543 GCF_046230915.1 Pseudomonas sp. KCJK8993 | reverse complement strand
AGGCGGATGCCGCGCACGCCGAGGAAGGGGTTTTCCTCCTGGGCGATCGGCCAGTAGGGCAGCGGTTTGTCGCCGCCCACATCGAGGGTGCGCACCACCAGCGGCCGTCCGCCCAGGCCATCGAGCACGCGGCGGTATTCGGCTTCCTGGGTGGCTTCGTCCGGGGCCTGGGGATGGGCCATGAAGATCAGTTCGGTGCGCAGCAGGCCGATGCCTTCGGCGCCCTGCTCCACCACCGCGGCGACGCCGGCGCTTTCGCCGACGTTGGCGAACACTTCCACCGCGTGACCGTCGGTGGTGCGGGCCTGTTGATGGCGTTGTTCGGCGGCGGCCTTGAGGCGTTGCTCGCGGGTGTCACGCTCCTCGGCGGCCCGCTGCAGGGTCGCCGGGTCCGGGGCGACATGCAGCCGGCCGCGCTGGCCGTCCAGCAGCAAGGGCGTGCCGGACTTGATCAGCAGCACGCTGGCGCCCGCGCCCACCAGGGCCGGAATGCCCAGGGCCCGAGCGACGATGGCGCTGTGGGCGGTGGCGCCACCGCGAGCGGTAAGAATGCCGGCGACCCGGGTCGGATCCAGGCGCGCGACGTCCGAGGGGCCGACTTCGTCCATCACCAGGATGTAGGGCTGGTCCGGCTCGGCCGGGGTTTCGATGCCGCACAGTTGCGCCAGCACCCGGCGGCCGATGTCGCGCAGGTCGGCGGCGCGTTCGGCGAGCAAGGCATCCTGCAAGGACTCCTGTTGCCGGGCGGCGCTTTCGATCACGCTCATCCACGCGGCCTCGGCGCTTTCGCCCTGCTGGAGGCGGGCCTGTACCTCGTCCACCAGCTCGGGGTCGTCGAGCATTTCCAGGTGGGTGATGAAGATCTCGCGGATGGCCTTGGCCTGGCTGCGCTGGATCAATCCCTGGATGTCCTCGCGCACCTCGCCCAGGGCCTGCTGCAGGCGCTGGCGCTCGATGGCGGCGGACTCGCCCCGCAGCGGGTAGTCGATGACTTGCTGGACCTGGATGTGGGCCGGGCCGATGGCGATGCCGGGAGCGGCGGCGATGGCCTGGATCAGGCTGCCGGAAGCCGGGGCGCTGATCGGCACCACGACGTCCTGCGGCTCTTCCCGGGGAGCGCTGACCGCCGGCAATGGCTCGACGGCTTCGCCCAGGCCTTGTTCGATGGCCGCCAGCAATGCGGGCAAGGCATCGGCGGCAATGCTCGGTTCGGCGATCAGTTCCAGCACCTGACCGCGCCGCGCGCCGAGGCTCAGCAGCTTGCTCAGGCTTTTCACAGACACGGCGGCGTCTTTGCCATCGGCGATGCGGATGCGGATTTCGCCTTCGAAGTTCTTCGCCAACTGCGCCAGTTCCTTGGCCGGGCGGGCATGCAGGCCGTGGGCGTTGGCCAGGGCGATACGGGCGCTGGGCCAGTCCGCCGGCAACTCACCGCCGAGCACTTCGAGCACCGCGCGGCTGCTGGTGGCGCGCCACAACTCCTGGCCACGGCCATCGATCAACAGCGCGCACAGGCGCTCCAGCAGGGCCTGGTGGGCTTCCTCCAGGCTGGCCAGGCAGAACAGGCCGCTCAGAGGCTGGCCCAGGTAACGGATGGGTTTGTCCGGGGTGACGAACGCCAGCCCTGGGCGCAACACGGTCTGCTCGCTGTGCAACCACCAAAGACCGTCGCCCAGGGGCAGCGCCTCCACCTGTTGCAGCACCGCGGCAAAGCCGTTGCTCACGCACTCGGCCTGGCGCAGCAGGCGTGCGCCGCGCCAGACCAGTTCTTCGAAATCTTCCGCCGCCACCCCGAGGCCGATCATCTGCGCATCCAGCGCCAGTTCCTGGGGCGCGCCCTGCAACAGCTTGAGCAGGGCTTCCGGGGAACTGGCGCGCCGCAGGGCCTGGCCCAGGTCGGTCTCGCCCAGGGCGCGGGTCAGCAATTGCAGGAGGCGCAGGTGCTCGTCGGACTTGGCGGCGATGCCGATAGCCAGGTAGACGATCTGCCCGTCGCCCCAGTCCACGCCCTCGGGAAATTGCAGCAGGCGCACGCCGGTGGCGAAGACCTGGTCGCGGGTTTGCGGGGTGCCGTGGGGGATGGCGATGCCTTGGCCGAGGAAGGTCGAGCCCTGGGCCTCGCGCTGTTCGAGGCCGCTCAGGTAACCGGCGGCCACCAGGCCATCGGCCACCAATGTGTCGGCCAGCAAGCGTAATGCCGCGGACTTATCCACAGCCGTCTGGCCCATGGATATCTGCTCTACGGTGAGTTCGAGCATGGGTTCTCCTATTTAGCGCGGGGGCGCGCTAGGTATTGTTTTAAGTCAGCAGCGTAGGCGCTGTCATGGCCAAGAATGGGACTGGCCAGCGGGCGGAAGCGCTTCTACGTTTAGGCTGTGGCCGAGAAAATACGCCTGCTGAAACGTTTAATCTAGCAGGATCGGCAAGTTACTCGATAATCTTCGCCTCTTGAAGTCCTGATGGTCGCCTGCCGCTTCCGACATTGGTCGCCTGCACAGATCAGGTAGGATTGGCGAAAATGTCGGGGCAAGCACCAAAAATAAGGAAATCCCGGGTTGAAACTCAGTGATATCGCTCGACTGGCCGGTGTGTCCGTCACCACCGCCAGTTACGTCATCAACGGCAAGGCCGAACAGCAGCGCATCAGCAACGCCACCGTGGAACGGGTGCGGGCAGTGGTCGAAGAGCACGGCTTCACCCCCAATCCCCAGGCGGCCGGCCTGCGCAGCCGCCATACCCGGACCCTGGGTTTCATTCTCCCGGACCTGGAGAACCCCAGCTACGCGCGGATCGCCAAGTTGCTCGAACAAGGGGCGCGGGCCCGGGGCTACCAGTTGCTGATCGCCAGCTCCGACGATGCGCCGGACAGCGAACGGCAACTGCTGCAACTGTTTCGTGCGCGCCGCTGCGATGCCCTGATCGTCGCCAGTTGCCTGCCGCCGGAAGACGACAGCTACCAGCAATTGCAGGCCCAGGGGTTGCCGATCATCGCCATCGACCGGGTGATGCCGGCCGGGCAGTTCTGCTCGGTGATCAGCGACGACCTGCAAGCCAGCCTGCAACTGACCCAGAGCCTGCTGCAACCCGAGCCCCGGCAGATCGTGCTGCTCGGCGCCCGCCCGGAGCTGAGCATCAGCCATGAGCGGGCCGCGGGTTTCCGCCAGGCCCTGGAAGGTTTCGGCGGCGACGTGGTGATCGAGCATGGCGAAGCCTTCAGCCGCGATTGCGGCCGGCAGTTGATGGAAGAGTTGCTGCAGCGCCTGGGCCACCTGCCCGACGCCCTGGTGACCACCTCCTATGTGCTGCTGCAAGGAGTATTCGATGCCCTGCACGACTTCCCGCTCAAGTCCCGGCCGCTGCGCCTGGGCACCTTCGGCGATACCCAGTTGCTGGACTTCCTGCCGCTGCCGGTCAACGCCATGGCCCAGCAACATCAGCTGATCGCCGATACCGCCCTGCAACTGGCCCTGGCGGCCATCGAAGAAGGCCAGTACCAGCCCGGCGTACAGGCCATTGCCCGGACCTTCAAGCAGCGTATCCAGCAGGGCTGAACCGTGGAGCTGATCGACAGCCACACCCACCTGGATTTTCCGGATTTCGACGCCGATCGTGCGGCGCTGCTGGCCGACAGCCGCGCCCGGGGCGTCGGCCGGATGGTGGTGCTGGGGGTCTACCAGGGCAACTGGCAGCGGGTCTGGGACCTGGTGCAAGGCGACCCGCAGCTCTACGCGGCCTTCGGCCTGCACCCGGTGTACCTGGACGATCACCAGCCCGCCGACCTGCAACACTTGGGCGATTGGCTGGCGCGCCTGGCCGGGCATCCGCAACTGTGCGCGGTGGGCGAGATCGGCCTGGACTACTTTCTCCAGCACTTGGACCGCGAGCGCCAACAGGCGCTGTTCGAGGCTCAATTGCAGCTGGCGGCGGACTTCCAGTTGCCGGCCCTGCTGCATGTGCGGCGCAGCCATGCGGCGGTGATCGCCACCCTGAAGCGCTTCAAGCTCCAGCGCGGCGGGATCATCCACGCTTTCGCCGGCAGCCGCGAGGAAGCCCGCGAATACCTCAAGCTGGGTTTCAAGCTGGGCCTGGGCGGCGCCGCGACCTGGCCCCAGGCCCTGCGCCTGCGCAAGGTGCTCGCCGAGCTGCCGCTGGAAGCCCTGGTGCTGGAGACCGACGCGCCGGACATGGCCCCGGCGATGTACCCCCACCAGCGCAACAGCCCCCAGCACCTGCCGGAGATCTGCGCGGCCCTGGCCGCGATCATCGGCGTCGACGCCGAGCAGTTGGCCAGCGCCAGCACCCGTAACGCTTGCGCGGTGTTCGGCTGGCCCTCAGCCGGCCTGTAGCAGCAAGGGCCGGCGCTGCCGACGCCGGACAATGGCCATCACCAGCAGATAACCCACCAGCACCAGTGCCGAGATGCCCAGTTGCAGGCTGCGCTCCAGCAGCCCGATCCACTGCAACGCCAGGCTCACCAGCAGCACCGTGGCACAGAGCACGATCAACAGCGCCCGCAGGGTGGCGAACGAGCCCAGGGTCTTGAGGCGCTTGATCTGCTCGGGACAGTCGAGCTTCAGCGGCTTGTGGCAGTGCTTGCAGGCAAAGGGTTCCTGCATGGCCATGGCGTTGAGTTGCCAGGGCTCGAGGTCGAGCAGGGCCTGGCAGTGGGCGCAGCGTCCCAGGACTCCGGAAGAAACGGTCATCGGCGTATTTCCTCAGGGCCATGGGCACGCCATGGCTGACTGGCCGGGCGCAGGCGGCGCCCGGAAAAAACGCAGAAAAACAGGAAAAACACCCCGGACAAAGCGATTAATTACTACAGCTTGTGGCAGCCCGGCCGGGCCGGGCTGCACGGCAGGGCTGGCTCAGACCCGGAACGCGCCGATCAATTGCTTGAGCTGGACCACCTGGGCCGCGAGCTGGCGGCTGGCATCCTCGGTCTGGTGCGCGCCTTCGGCGGTACGCTCGCCAGCGCGGTTGATCTCGACGATGTTCTGGTCGATGTCATGGGCCACCGCCGTCTGTTGCTCCACCGCCGCGGCGATCTGCTGGTTCTGGTCGACGATCATGCCCACCGCGCCGAGGATGTTTTCCAGGGCCTGCTGGACCTTCTCCGACTGATCGACCGTGCCATTGGCCATGGCATGGCTGCTGCCCATGGCCTTGACCGCCGCACTGACCCCGCCGTGCAGCTTGCCGATCATGTCTTCGATTTCCTCGGTGGACTGCTGGGTGCGCTTGGCCAGGGTCCGCACTTCATCGGCCACCACGGCGAATCCACGCCCCTGCTCGCCGGCCCGGGCCGCCTCGATGGCGGCGTTGAGGGCCAGGAGGTTGGTCTGCTCGGCGATGCTCTTGATCACCTCCAGTACCCGGCTGATGGATTGGCTATCGCTGGCCAGCTGGTTGATCACCCGCACCGACTGGTCGATTTCACTGGCCAGCCGGGCAATGCTGCCTTGCTGGGATTCCACCAGGCCCCGGCCGCTGATGGTTTCGTCGTTGACGCTATGGGCACTGCTGACCGCCGCCGCGGCGCTGCGGGCCACTTCCTGGGAGGTGGCGGACATCTGGTTCATCGCCGTGGCCACCTGCTCGATCTGGCTGCGCTGGCCGGCCACCGCCTGGTTGCTCCGGGCCGAGACGTTTTCCACTTGCCCGGCCTGGCGCTCGACCTCGCTGACGGTATGCCCGACCCGCTCGATCAGATCGTGGATCTTCAGCACCGTGCCGTTGAACAGGCTGCCCAGCTCTCCCAGCTCGTCGCGACTGTGGGCGGTGAACGTGACGGTCATGTCGCCGGCCGCGACCTTGTCCATCATCACGCCCAGGCGACGCAGGGTGGTGCGGGTCGAGGCGTAGAAACCGCCATACAGGTAGACGATCGCCAGGAACACCAGGGCCAGGGCCGCCACCAGCAGCACCATGTGGCTACGGTTCTGCGCCAGGCGCTTTTGCAGCTCGACGTCGAGGAACTTCAGGGTGTTTTCGTTGAGCTGGTAGGTCTGCCCCATCAGCTGGCTGACCTGCTCGTAGAACGCCGGCCAGGGCGCCTCCAGGGTCTCGGCCATCACCACTTGCTCCTCGAACAGCTCGCTGGCCTGCTTGAGGCTGGCCTTGCTGGCATTGGCCGCGCCGTCGAGGGCATCGTGGGCGGCGCGGCTGGAGCCCAGGGCGTCCTGGAGCTTGAGGCCATACTCGGCCTGGAGTTTTTCGATCTGCACCAGCAGTTCATCGAAACGGGTGCTGGAGGACGAATTGAGAAAACCCTGGCCCAGGGAGAAGGCGCCCATGGCCCGGCCCTCACCCAGGATCTGGGTGACTTGCGGGGTGACGCTGGTGATCAGCTCGCTGAGCTGGCGGATATCGCCCTGGGCATCACGGCTGAGGCCCGACTGGCTGGCGATGATCTGGCTGAACAGCTGCGCGCTGCCCAGCAACTTGCCGATCAGTCCGCTCTTGTTCAGCAGCGAGTTTTCCACTTGCTGGGCCTTGAAGGCCGTTACCAGTTCATCGCGCTTGGCGTTGAAGATCTCCACCTGCTGGGGGTCGCTGGTCACCGCTTGCATGGCTTGCAGGCGCTCGAGCACCAGGCGCTCCTGGGCGGCGATCTTGCTCTCCAGGTCCCCCGCCTTGCCGGACTGGCCCAGGCCGGCGTTGATTTGCACCTGGTTGTTCAGGGTCTCCAGGTCGCGGCGCAGGGCCAGGCTGCTGCCCAGCAGGTCAAGGCTTTGCAGTTCGACCCGAGTGCCCTGGAACTCGCGATAGGAATCGCGCACCAGATAAAAGTTGGTCACCAGCATGGGGACAAAGAACAGCACGCTGATCAGGCTGAACTTCATGCCGAAGCTCAGGCGATTCATCAGCGCGACGGCGGGATAGAGCAAGCTCTTCACAAAGAAGTCTCCCTTTTCTTTTATTTTTATTGGCAGGCAGGCGAAGGCAGCAGATAGCCACTATTCGGCGCTCCGTCTGTATAGCGTAATTTCGGGAGAGGTTTTGTAACTTAAAGTTAATCGCGCCAGGGGGCTGCGGGGAACAAGGGCGAGGGAGCCGGCCCCCTCGCCAGAGGGCTCAGATGAGCACGGTATACAGGGCGAAACCGGCGTACCAGAGCACGGCGGCCCGCAGCAACAGTTCCCAGATGCGATCCAGGCTGTTGATGCCTTCGGGGCCGGCGACTGGCGGCGGGATCTCAGCGGCCACCAGGCCGACCTCCTCCACCAGATGCGCGGCGTCGATGTGCCAGTTGAGCAGTTCGTGGAGCATCACCCGGCCCACCGCCACGAAGTTGCCCACCAGGGCGAAGCTTGCCGCCAGCAGCCGTACCGGCAACCAGTCGAAGGCATGCCGCAGCTGCGCCGCGCGCTCCACCAGCGCCGGGTTCTTGCCATGCTCGGCGGCCAGCGCCAGCAAGCGGTAGCTCAGCGCCGCGACCGGACCCAGCAGGAAGTACCAGAAGATCACCGCGAAGAAGCCCTGGTAGGCCTGCCACAGCAGATGGCCCTGGACTCGCTCCAGCAACTGCTCGCCAGAATCGGCGCAGATGTCCAGGTCACGCTTGGCCACATGCAGCGCCGCTTGCAGGTCCTCGCGCCGCCAGGCATCGCGAAACGGCCCCAGGCCGCCGAGCAAGTCGCCGCGCCCCAGGGCGTAGATCACCACCAGCAGGTGCAGCGGCGCCGCCAGCAAGCCGTAGGCCAGCGGCTGCACGATCAGCAACAGCAAACCGAGCACCAGCACCGGCAGCAGCACCAGCAAGCCCAGCAGGCTCCAGGGACGCCCGGCCATGCGCGGGCTCGACTCCCATCGCGCCAGGCGCGCCAGCCACCAGCCATCGCGCTGCACTTTCTGGCGCAAGGCCGAGAACTTCTCGATCCACACCGCCAGCAGCAACACCAGAAAACTCATTGTCCTTCCCCTTTTTCCAAGGCGGCACGATAGCGTGCCCAGTCGAAAGCCTGGCCCGGATCGGTCTTGCGCCCGGGCGCGATATCGCTATGGCCACAAATCCTGTGTGGCGTGATGGCGCTGAAGGCCGCCTGCAATTGCTCGGTCAACAGATTCAACGCCTGGTACTGGGCATCGGTGAACGGCAGCTCGTCGGTGCCTTCCAGCTCGATGCCCAGGGAAAAGTCGTTGCAGGTCTCGCGCCCCTCGAAACTCGACACCCCGGCATGCCAGGCCCGCTCCAGACAGGAGACAAACTGGGTGACCGCGCCGTCACGTTCGATCAGAAAATGCGCGGACACGCGCAAGTCGGCGATCCCGGCAAAATAGGGATGCTCTGTGACATCGAGGCGATTCTGGAAGAATTCCTGCACCTTGCCGGTGCCGAACTGCCCCGGCGGCAGGCTGATGTTATGGATCACCAGCAGGGAAATCTCGCCCGCCGGGCGTTCATTGAAATTGGGTGACGGACAGTGACGTACGCCATCGCACCAACCCGTGGCAGGGTCCAGCCGCATACCGATTCCTTCAACATAAAGCCTTGAGTGGCCCAGTATGCCGCGATCCCGGTGCCGGTTGCGATCACTTGCCGTGATTGAGACGCCGCAGATGGCCAATCACCGATTCCAGAGCCCGGTCGAACAGCAGGGTGTCGTCCAGGGCGCGTACCGCGCCACGCTGGAATTCCAGGGCCAGGCCCATGCGGGTGCGCTCCAGCACCTTCATCCCGGTACGGTTGACGAAGACGTACTTGGCCACGGGATGGGGAACGATGGCTGCCAGCTTGCAGCGCAGGATGCTGTCTTCATCCTCCTGGAACTCGACCCAGGCCCCCAGGCGCAGCTGGTCGACCAGTTGCAGGCTCGGGTCGTTGACCGGCAAGGCCAGGGGCGCCGCTTCCAGCGGGCCTTCCTCGGCGCTGGGCAGGACGATCTGCTGGGCCACCTCGACCATGTCCGTAGGTGCCGGCTCCCGAGCGACCACGGGCGGTGGCGTGGCCAGGGCCTGGTGCTCGAACGCCTGCAGGTGCAAAAGCTCCAGCTGGGCGAAGAATTCGCTGGTGGCGAAGGGATCGAAGGCCGCGCCACTCAGGCCGTCGCGCAGCCCCTTGAGCAAGCCGGGCACCAGGGCCAGCAGGCGCATGGCGGTATCCGGCTCGGCGTGGCGCTGCACACTCCAGATCAGTTGTTCCATGGTCTGTTCGGCCGCCTGCCACTGCGGCGAGTCGTCGCCGTGCTTCAGGCAACTGAGCAACAGCACCTGGCTCCAGGCATCGCGGATGAAATCCACCACCACCTGGGGCATGACCTTGCCCAGCAAGGCCTGGTTCAGCGCCTGTTCCACCCGGCGCCGGGCCAGCTCGGCCTTGGCCCGGCCTTCTTCGGCATCGCGGGTGCGCTGTTCGAGCAACTCGGCCCGACGACGCTCGTCCGCGGTGAAGGCCAGGAAGTCCGCCAGCAGCTCGGAAAAGATCGCCGGGTCGTCGCGGAACTCGCTCAACAGCCGCTGCACCACTTGTTCGATACGCAGGTACAGGCTGTCACGCTGGTGGTCGTCACAGCCGCCCCAGCCCATGGCTGCGGCGGCGATTTCATTGAGCAGGCGCCGGGCTGGATGGCTGCCACGGCTGAAGAAGCTCTTGTCCAGCACCGCCACCTTGAGCATGGGGATCTGCAGGCGGCCGATCAGCGCCTTGAGCGAGTCCGGCAGGTTGCGGTCGTCAAGGATGCATTCGAACAGCATCGCGATCAGGTTGATCACGTCTTCGTCGGCCACATCCACCACTCGCGACTTGCCGCTCTTGACGCTGACCCGGGTCAGCAGTTGCTCCAGCTGGTTGCGCAGGTCGAAATCGTCCTGGTGGCTGGGTGGCGGCACGTACTGCTGCAGGTGCGAGAGCAGGCGCAGCAGGTCGCGGGTGGAAATCGGCAGGGGCTCGGCACTGGCTTCCAGGGTCGGCGCCACACTGCCGCGCACATGGAGCAACAGGGTCTGCAGGGCAGCGAAGACTTCCTGGACGCTTTCGTCGAAGGGATGTTGTCCGGTTTTACCTGCGCCGCCCTGGCCAGCCTCGTCCTGGACCTCGGCGTGGACCCGGTCCGAAGCACGCCGCGCCGGGGCCGGCAGCAGGTCGGGGAGGATGCCGGTGGCGATCAGCAGCTGGTTGGCCTCGGCATAGAGCTGCTCGGCCTCCCTGAGCACGTAGCGCTCGAACAGCTTGAGGATGATCAGCTTGACCTTGATCTCCACCCCCAGGCTGCGCCCGGCCTGCAGGAAATATTCGCAGAGCAGCGCCGGCCCCAGGGGGTTCTCGCCTTCGGCCAGGCGCCGGCCCAGCAATACTCCCAGGCGTGCGGTCAGGTGCCCCAGGGCGAAGCCGGCCCGGTTGAGCACCCTGGCCACCATGGCCTCCACGGCGACGGTCTTTTCCAGGTCATCGCGGGAGGGTTGCTGCTCCGGGTCGTAGGCCGCGGCATGGGCGATGACCAGGGCCGGGTCGTACTGGACCAGGCCGGCGAAGGCCTCGAAGAACTTCTCGAGAAAGCCGCGCTCGATGCTCTTGCGCTTCAGGCGCAGGTCGCGCATGGCCTCGAACAGGATGTTCTGCTCGATGTTGTCCTGGGCCCGGTCGGCCATCTCGAACAAGGTGTCGTCGGCGTTATCGAACAGCTCTTGCAAGCCATGGCGCAGCTGTTGGGCGGCCTTGTCACGAACCTGAAGCAGAATCACCGGCAGGCGGGCCAACGGCGAAGCGCTCGCCTGATCTGTAGCGGCCTTGTGCAAAGGCACTACATTCCCGTCGTTGTGCATCCACGCCTCCGGAAAAGGTGTTTCTTCGTTTCGATATAAAGGTCCTGCCGAGCCGGTGACGCTCACAACCGACTCTGAGCGAAGGCATAAATGCACTGCGCTGCACTTCATGTAAGGGGAAGCCAAAGACACGTCAAAGCTATGACGTCAATTACAAGTCACATTATCTTGCAAAACTCCCCTGTTGCGCCAGCAGACTCTGTCGACTCCCCGGAAATAACCCTTATGTTTCTAGGAAAAATCTCTCATCCATTCAGACAAAGCGACGAAACACAGGTTCGGCCCGGGCTTGCCGATTAGCCGCCTTGGGTTCGCCGATCCCATGCCCCTATAATCGGCGCACCTTGTTTGTGGAGTCCGTTATGCCGAATCTACGCCTCGCCGACCTGACCGCCGAAATCGAAGCCAACGTGCGCCGCGCACTGCTGGAGGACATCGGCAGCGGCGATATCACCGCGCAACTGATCCCGGCCGAACGCCTGGCCAAGGCCACCATCATTACCCGGGAAGCGGCGGTGATCAGTGGTACCGCCTGGGTCGATGCGGTGTTTCGCCAGCTGGACCCACGGGTCGCCGTGCACTGGCAAGTGGCGGATGGCGAGCGGGTGGTGCCCAACCAGGCGCTGTTCCATCTCGAAGGCCCGGCCCGATCGCTGCTCACCGGCGAGCGCAGCGCCCTGAACTTCCTGCAACTGCTGTCGGGGGTGGCCACCCGCGCCCGCCACCTGGCCGACTTTGTCGCCGATACCCAGGTCAAGCTGCTGGACACCCGCAAGACCCTGCCCGGCCTGCGCCTGGCACAAAAGTACGCAGTCACCTGCGGCGGCTGCCACAACCACCGCATCGGCCTGTATGACGCCTTCCTGATCAAGGAAAACCATATCGCCGCCTGCGGCGGTATCGCCCAGGCGATCAGCGCCGCCCACAAGATCGCCCCGGGCAAGCCGGTGGAGGTGGAAGTGGAAAGCCTGGTGGAATTGAAAGAAGCGCTGGCGGCGGGTGCCGATATCATCATGCTCGACGAGTTGAGCCTGGACGACATGCGCGAGGCCGTGCGCCTGAATGCGGGCCGGGCCAAGCTCGAAGCCAGCGGCGGGATCAACGAGAGCACCTTGCGTCCGATCGCCGAAACCGGCGTGGACTACATCTCCATCGGCGCCATGACCAAGGATGTGAAGGCCCTGGACCTGTCCATGCGCCTGAGCCTCTGAGAACGGCGATGGGCTTGGCGACCAGCGTCAAGAAGCACTCTTGAAGCTGGTCGCCGCTCGTGCTCAATCGTCGATTTCGTTGAGTTCCAGATAGTCCTGAAGATCCATGCCCAGGGCCTCGGCAACCTCCTGGTGCACTTCCAGGCGCATGGCCTTCAGTTCCTCGGGTGTCTCGGCCACCAGGTCGAGTACCAGCTCCCACGGCTCGATGCCGCGAGACTCCGCCTCGTCTTCAAAGGCCCATTGCGCCTGTTGCTTCTGCTCCTCAGGGCTCAGGGCACTGATTTCTTCTTGCAAGGAAGGCGTGGCAGCCAGGTACCTTTCAAGCGCTACGTCGATTCTTGCCTCTTTAGGAATCATCTCGTTCTCTCTGATCATGGGAATGGAGGTGGATCGGGGTCGCTGGGATCTCTGGGCCGCTCGGTTCAACCGGCCTGCAGAGCCATTCGAGATCATCTGAAAACAGCATGCTGGTACTCAGACAGAGACCGAATATAGGGACTTTGGTCGGTGATTTATATGACTCAATGCAGCCTTGTGGGAAAAACCGCGGATTTCCCTGCAACCGTGGCATTCGCTCCGCTTCCCTCGGGAACCAGGTTCGTCGGCCATAGTCATAGCGATGTGCCATACCGGCATCTCACAAGGAACTGCAGTGATGTCCCGTCGCCCTTCTTTTGCCCCCATCCTGTTCGTGACCTGCACCTTGGCCCTGCTGGGCAGTACGGCCCAGGCCGCTGTCGAGTTCGACGACACCCACCCTTCCTCCTACGACAAGCTTGGCACTGTCCATCGAACGCCCAGCGGCGATATCAGCCTGCGCAGCTCGGATTTCAGTAGCGAGGACCTGCAAAAACTGCGGGACGCCTTGAAGAACACCAGCGCCGAGGTGGAAAAGCTCAAACGCACCGTCGACGACCAAGCCAGGACGATTGCCGACCTCAAGCGCAACAACGGCAGTAGTTCGAGCGCTGGTGACCTGTCCGACATCAAGCGTGAACTGCGCGACCAGGGTAGCGATCTGCAACGGCTCCAGCGCGATGTGGATAACCTGAACCGCAAGCTCAGATAACACTTGGCCAGGAACGACAAAGCCCGCGGCAGGCGGGCTTTGTCGAGTGTCAGTGGTGCCGGAGACAGGAATCGAACCTGCGACCTTCGCGTTACGAGTGCGCTGCTCTACCGACTGAGCTACACCGGCGTGGGCTAAACCTAGCACCGGCGCCTGGGGCGCGCCAGGCAAGAGGGCAAAGAGATATCAAGCGCAGATAGCAAAACGCCCCGAACCAGTCGGGGCGTTTGCTTATTCAGCGTAAGGCCAAGGGGGAGATTAAACGCCCGAAGCCTTGGCCGCCGCCACGTCCTTGATGGACAGCTTGATACGGCCGCGGTTGTCCACGTCCAGTACCAGCACTTCCACTTCCTGGCCTTCTTTCAGGATGTCGGTGACTTTCTCTACGCGAGCGTCGCTCAGCATGGAGATGTGCACCAGGCCGTCCTTGCCCGGCAGGATGTTGACGAAGGCGCCGAAGTCGACGATACGCTCGACCTTGCCCAGGTAGATCTTGCCGATCTCGGCTTCTGCGGTGATGCCCAGGACGCGCTGGCGAGCTGCCTCTGCCGCGTCCTTGGTTTCGCCGAAGATCTTGATCGAACCGTCGTCTTCGATGTCGATCGAAGCCTTGGTTTCTTCGCAGATCGCGCGGATGGTGGCGCCGCCTTTACCGATGACGTCACGGATCTTGTCGGTGTCGATCTTCATCGCGATCATGGTCGGAGCGTTAGCCGACAGCTCGGAGCGGGACTGGCCGATCACCTGGTTCATCTGGCCGAGGATGTTCAGGCGAGCTTCCAGGGCCTGGCCCAGGGCGATCTCCATGATTTCTTCGGTAATGCCCTTGATCTTGATGTCCATCTGCAGCGCGGTCACGCCCTTGGCGGTACCGGCCACCTTGAAGTCCATGTCGCCCAGGTGGTCTTCGTCACCCAGGATGTCGGTCAGGACGGCGAACTTCTCGCCTTCCTTCACCAGGCCCATGGCGATACCGGCAACCGGAGCCTTCATTGGCACACCAGCGTCCATCAGGGCCAGGGAGGCACCGCAGACCGAAGCCATGGAGCTGGAACCGTTGGACTCGGTGATTTCCGATACCACACGGATGGTGTACGGGAACGCGTCGGCGTCCGGCAGCATGGCCTGGACGGAACGACGAGCCAGGCGGCCGTGGCCGATTTCACGACGACCGGCACCGCCCATGCGACCACACTCGCCCACCGAGAACGGCGGGAAGTTGTAGTGCAGCATGAAGGGGTCTTTCTTCTCGCCTTCCAGGGTGTCCAGCAGCTGTGCGTCACGGGCAGTACCCAGGGTCGCGACGACCAGGGCCTGGGTTTCGCCACGGGTGAACAGGGCCGAACCGTGGGTCTTGGACAGGACGCCGACTTCGATATTCAGCGGACGCACGGTGCGAGTGTCGCGGCCGTCGATACGTGGCTTGCCGTTGACGATGTTTTCGCGAACGGTGCGGTATTCGATCTCACCGAAAGCCGCCTTGACGTCGGCAGCCGATGGCTGGCCTTCTTCGCCGGAGAGCTTGGCGACCACTTGCTCCTTCAGCTCGCCCAGGCGGGCATAACGGTCGGCCTTGACGGTGATGGTGTAGGCCTGGGAGATGGCGTCGCCGAACTCGGCGCGGATGGCACCCAGCAGCTCGGTGGCTTCGGCGGCAGGCGCCCAGTCCCAAGTTGGCTTGGCGGCTTCGGCGGCCAGTTCCTTGACGGCCTTGATCACCGACTGGAATTCGTCGTGGGCGAACAGCACGGCGCCCAGCATCTGGTCTTCGGTCAGTTCCTTGGCTTCGGACTCAACCATCAGTACCGCTTCTTCGGTACCGGCTACGACCATGTCCAGGCTCGAAGCAGCCAGTTGCTCGTAGGTTGGGTTCAGCAGGTAGCCGGTGCTTTCGTGGAAAGCGACGCGGGCAGCGCCGATCGGGCCGTCGAAAGGAATGCCGGAGATAGCCAGGGCAGCGGAGGTACCGATCATCGCAGCGATGTCCGGATCGGTCTTCTTGCTGGTGGAAACGACGGTGCAGACAACCTGCACTTCGTTCATGAAGCCTTCTGGGAACAGAGGACGGATCGGACGGTCGATCAGACGCGAGGTCAGGGTCTCTTTCTCGGAAGGACGGCCTTCACGCTTGAAGAAACCACCAGGGATCTTGCCGGCGGCGTAGGTTTTTTCCTGGTAGTGGACAGACAGAGGGAAGAAGCCTTTGCCTGGATCGGCTTGCTTGGCACCGACTACGGTCACCAATACGCTGACGTCGTCGTCAACGGTGACCAATACTGCGCCGGAGGCCTGACGGGCGATACGGCCAGTCTCGAGGGTTACGGTCGACTGACCGAACTGGAATTTCTTGATTACCGGGTTCACGGTGTCCTACCTTCTTTGTGGCTCTTGGGGAAACTTGTGTTCTTGCGAAATTCTTGGGCAACGGTGGGAATCGGCCCAGCCTTTATTGTCCAGGTAAAACTGCTTTCCAGATAAAACTTGAGGCTGGAAGCCTGCCATACGCCGGCGGAAAAACCGCTGACGCATGGCAAGCAACCAACCTCATAGCGCAATCGCTGATTAGCGACGCAGACCCAGACGACCGATCAGGGTGCTGTAACGGCTCAGGTCCTTGCCCTTCAGGTAGTCCAGCAGCTTACGACGCTGGTTTACCATGCGGATCAGGCCACGACGGGAGTGGTGGTCTTTACCGTTGGCCTTGAAGTGACCTTGCAGTTTGTTGATGTTGGCGGTCAGCAGTGCAACTTGCACTTCTGGCGAACCAGTATCACCAACAGCTTGCTGGTAGTCGGCTACGATCTGAGCTTTTTCTTCAACGCTGAGTGCCATGTGGGCATTCCTTATATCAGGAAACTGTTCAAGAACAGTTTCAACAGGCCAGGGACAAATCCCTGTATCTAAAAAAGAGTGGTGACCGTGCCTGCTGACAGCCACACTCGCCAGCCCGCTGTTACCCGGACTGGTTTCGGTCACTCTGACCGAATCAGTCGACGCGGCGCGATGCGCCCGTCTTCGCTCACTTCACCGATACCGATGAAGCGACCGTTGTGATCTTGTACGCGCACCATGCCGAACTTCGGTGCATCGGGAGCGCGTACCGGTTGGCCATTGAGCCAGTAGAACGCACTGTGTTCCGAGAAGCGCAGCAACGGCCAATCCTGCAGGCCGCTATCCGATGGCATCAGGAAACGATCAACCGCCTCGTTGCCACCTTCGGCATGCACTGCCTCGAGCTCTTCCAGGGTGACCGTCTGGGCCAGGCTGAAAGGGCCGGCCTGGGTCCGCCGCAGTTCCGCGACGTAAGCACCACAGCCGAGCTTCTCTCCAATATCCTCCACCAGGGTGCGGATATAGGTGCCTTTGCTGCAATCCACCGCCAGGCGGGCGGTGTCACCTTCGCAGGCGAGCAATT
Source organism: Pseudomonas sp. KCJK8993 (assembly GCF_046230915.1). Classification (NCBI taxonomy): domain Bacteria; kingdom Pseudomonadati; phylum Pseudomonadota; class Gammaproteobacteria; order Pseudomonadales; family Pseudomonadaceae; genus Pseudomonas; species Pseudomonas sp. KCJK8993. Next base: position 74,084 of record NZ_JBJJLO010000013.1, on the reverse strand, counting down.
CCAGGCGCGCAATAGTAACAGAACGCGGTTCGCGCTCCACCACTTCCCCTGCACGAGCCAGCTTGTAGAGAGGCTGGCCGTCGCGCTTGAGGGCCGAGTACATCGGCGGTATCTGCTTGATTTCACCACGAAATTCCGGCAATACCGCTTCGATATCGGCACGACCAACGGTCACTTCGCGAGTACGCAGGACTTCGCCTTCGGCATCCGCGGTGCTGGTGGTCTTGCCCAATTGCATCAGGGTTTCATAACCCTTGTCGGAATCGAGCAGGTATTGCGAGAACTTGGTGGCCTCGCCGAAGCACAGCGGCAGCACGCCGGTGGCCAGGGGGTCGAGGCTACCGGTATGGCCGGCCTTCTCGGCATTGAGCAGCCAGCGGACTTTCTGCAATGCCGCATTGGAGGTGAAGCCCAGGGGCTTGTCCAACAGGATGATGCCGCTGACGTTACGGCGGATACGCTTGACCTGGGCCACCGCTTACTCCTTGGTGTCTTCAGGAGCAGAGGCTTCGCCGTGCAGGCTGTCTTCAGCCACGGCGCGCTCGATCAGGGCCGACAGGTGCGCGCCACGGGCCACGCTCTCGTCGTAATGGAAGTGCAGTTGCGGCACGCTGCGCAGCTTCATTTCGCGGGCCAGTTGCATGCGCAGGAAACCTGCAGCCGAGTTCAGTACCTTGATGCTCTGGGCGATGGACTCGGCACTTTCCTGGCCCATGACGGTGATGTAGATCTTCGCGTGGCCGACATCGCGGCTGACATCCACGGCGGTGATGGTCACCAGGCCGACGCGTGGGTCCTTGACTTCGCGGCGGATCAGTTGCGCCAGTTCGCGCTGCATCTGATCGCCGATGCGTTGGGTACGGCTATATTCTTTTGCCATGTCTTGTTACCTGTTACTGCCTCACGGCGAAACCCGTGTGGTCTGAAAGCGGCAAACGCCCGGCCTGGCAGAAGCCGGACCGGGCGTTGCGTTTAGAGCCCGCCAGCGCTACCGCGCATTTGCATGCGGCGGTCCATCGGGACTCTTGAAGTGCACGAGTCAGAGGCTGCGAGCAACCTGGACCTTCTCGAAGACTTCGATCTTGTCGCCAACCTTGACGTCGTTGTAGCTCTTGACGCCAATACCGCACTCCATGCCGGCACGAACTTCGGAAGCGTCATCCTTGAAGCGGCGCAGGGATTCCAGCTCGCCTTCGAAGATAACGATGTCCTCACGCAGTACGCGGATCGGACGGTTGCGGTGCACGACACCTTCGATGACCATGCAACCGGCGATCGCACCGAACTTCGGCGAGCGGAACACGTCACGAACCTCGGCGATACCCAGGATGTTCTCCCGAACGTCGCTGCCCAGCATACCGGTCAGGGCTTTCTTGACGTCTTCGATGATGTCGTAGATCACGTTGTAGTAACGCATATCCAGACCTTCCTGCTCGACGATCTTGCGCGCGCCGGCATCGGCACGCACGTTGAAGCCGAACAGTACAGCATTGGAAGCCAGGGCCAGGTTGGCATCGCTCTCGGTGATACCACCGACGCCACCGCCTACTACACGCACTTGCACTTCGTCGTTGCCCAGGCCGTTCAAGGCGCCTTGCAGGGCTTCCAGCGAACCACGGACGTCGGACTTGAGGACGATGTTGAGCGTCTTCTTCTCTTCCTGGCCCATGCTTTCGAAGATGTTTTCCAGCTTGCCGGCGTGGGCGCGGGCCAGCTTGACTTCGCGGAACTTGCCTTGACGGAACAGGGCCACTTCACGGGCCTTCTTCTCGTCAGCCACCACGCTCATCTCGTCGCCAGCGTCCGGGGTACCGTCCAGGCCGAGGATCTCGACCGGAATGGCCGGGCCCGCTTCCTTGATCGGCTTGCCGTTCTCGTCGAGCATGGCGCGCACGCGGCCATAGTTCGAACCGACCAGCACCATGTCACCCTGACGCAGGGTACCGTCCTGAACCAGCACGGTAGCGACTGGGCCACGGCCCTTGTCGAGACGGGATTCGACCACCACGCCACGACCAGGAGCCGAGGGCATCGCGGTGAGTTCCAGTACCTCGGCCTGCAGCAGGACAGCTTCGAGCAGGTCGTCGACGCCAGTACCCATCTTCGCGGAGACCGGCACGAACGGCGTATCGCCACCCCAGTCTTCCGGAGTCACGCCGTGAGTCGCGAGCTCGCTGCGGATACGGTCCAGGTCAGCGCCCGGCTTGTCGATCTTGTTCACCGCGACCACCAGTGGAACACCGGCAGCCTGGGCGTGCTGGACAGCCTCGATGGTTTGCGGCATCACGCCATCGTCCGCCGCGACCACCAGGATCACGATGTCGGTCGCCTTGGCACCACGGGCACGCATCGCGGTAAACGCGGCGTGGCCTGGGGTGTCGAGGAAAGTGACCATGCCACGCTCGGTTTCCACGTGGTAGGCACCGATGTGCTGGGTAATGCCACCGGCTTCGCCCGCAGCCACTTTGGCGCGACGGATGTAGTCCAGCAGCGAAGTCTTACCATGGTCAACGTGGCCCATTACGGTCACGACTGGCGCGCGGGCAACCGCTTCACCTTCGAACTTCAGAGACTCGGCCAGGGAATCTTCCAGGGCGGTGTCGCTGATCAGGGTCACCTTGTGGCCCAGCTCCTCGGCAACCAGCTGGGCAGTTTCCTGGTCCAGTACCTGGTTGATGGTGGCTGGAGTGCCCAGCTTGAACATGAACTTGATGACTTCAGCAGCCTTCACCGACATCTGCTGGGCCAGTTCGCCCACGGTAATGGTCTCGCCGATCTGCACGTCACGAATCACCGGCCCGGTAGGGTTCTGGAAACCGTGAGCGTTGCGTTTCTTCAGCTTGGCCTTGCCGCGACCACCGCGACGGAAACCATCGCTTTCTTCGTCGGTAGTACGCGGGGCAACGCGAGGCGCCGGAGCCTTTTCCTTGACCGAGGCACGATGCGGAGCGTTCTTGCGCTCGCCATCGCCGCCACGGCGGTTGTCGTCGTTGCGGGACTTGTCCGCACGACGCTGATCATCCTTCTTGCGAACATCGGCCACGGGAGCTGGAGCCGCCACTGGAGCCTCCTGCACAGGCTCGACCGCCGCAGGAACAGGCTCCGCGACAGCCTCGACAACAGGCTCGGCAACCGGAGCAGGCTGACGACGTGCTTCTTCTTCGGCGCGGCGCTTGGCTTCTTCTTCAGCCTTTTGACGGGCAGCATTTTCTACTGCGCGACGTTCTTCCAGCTCACGCTGGCGCTCGGCTTCGATTTCTTCCGGGCTGCGCTGCACGAAGACTTTCTTCTTGCGCACTTCAACGCTGATGCTCTTGCTACCAGCGACACGCAGGGTACTGGTGGTCTTGCGCTGCAAAGTGATCTTGCGCGGTTCTTCCACCTTCGCCTTGTGGCTGCTTTTCAGGTGAGTCAGCAGCGATTGCTTCTCGCTGTCGCTCACATGCTCCTCGGCGGCGGTGTGCGGCAGACCTGCCTCACGCATCTGCTGCAGCAGGCGCTCTACCGGTGTTTTGACCTCATCGGCCAGTTGTTTCACCGTGACTTGCGTCATGCACTTCTCTCCTCAGGCCGCGCCTATTACTCGAACCAGTGGGCTCGGGCGGCCATGATCAACTTGCCGGCACGATCATCGTCGATGCCGTCGATGTCGAGCAGGTCGTCAATAGACTGCTCGGCCAGGTCTTCGCGGGTAATTACGCCGCGCACCGCCAGTTCCATCGCCAAATCCTTGTCCATACCCTCGAGCGAGAGCAGGTCTTCGGCCGGATGGGCGTCTGCCAGCTTTTCCTCAGTAGCGATGGCTTTAGTCAACAAACGGTCCTTGGCGCGAGCGCGAAGCTCGTTGACGATGTCTTCGTCAAAGCCGTCGATGTTGAGCATTTCTTCCAACGGTACGTAGGCAATCTCTTCCAGGCTGGTGAAGCCTTCATCAACCAGAACCTGCGCCAGCTCTTCATCGACTTCCAGCTCTTCGATGAAATTGCGCAGGATGTCGCCGGTTTCTGCTTGCTGCTTGGCCTGGATGTCCGATTCGGTCATCACGTTCAGGGTCCAGCCAGTCAATTGGCTGGCCAGGCGCACGTTCTGACCGCCGCGGCCAATGGCTTGGGCCAGGTTGTCAGCGCCAACGGCGATGTCCATGGCATGGGCATCTTCGTCGACGATGATGGCCGCGACTTCGGCCGGCGACATGGCGTTGATCACGAACTGCGCCGGGTTCTCGTCCCACAGGACGATGTCTACGCGCTCACCGCCCAATTCGCCGGAAACGGCCTGGACGCGCGAGCCGCGCATACCGATGCAGGCGCCCTGCGGGTCGATGCGCTTGTCCTTGGAGCGAACGGCGATCTTGGCCCGCGAACCCGGATCACGGGAAGCAGCCATGACTTCGATCAGGCCTTCGGCGATTTCCGGCACTTCGATACGGAACAGCTCGATCAGCATTTCCGGAGCGGTACGCGACAGGATCAGCTGCGGGCCGCGGTTCTCGGTGCGGATTTCCTTGAGCAGCGCGCGCAAGCGCACGCCAACCCGGAAAGTTTCACGGGAGATGATGTCTTCACGAGCCAGCAACGCCTCGGCGTTGTTGCCCAGATCGACGATCACGTTATCCCGGGTCACCTTCTTGACGGTGCCGGAGATGATCTCGCCCAGACGCTCGCGGTAGGCATCCACCACCTGTGCGCGCTCGGCTTCGCGAACCTTCTGCACGATGACCTGCTTGGCGGTCTGGGCAGCGATGCGGCCGAACTCGATGGACTCGATCTTTTCCTCGATCACATCACCGACCTTGGCATCGGGATGAGTCTCGCGGGCCTTGCTCGGCCAGATCTCCACCGCCGGATCATCCAGATCGGCTTCTTCGACCACAGTCCAGCGACGGAAAGTTTCATAGGAACCGGTGTGGCGGTTGATATCCACACGCAAGTCCACTTCGTCTTCAAAACGCTTCTTGGTAGCAGTGGCCAGGGCCAGCTCCAGCGCTTCAAAAATCACGCTTGCCGGTACACCCTTTTCATTGGATACCGACTCAACAACCAGCAGTACTTCTTTGCTCATCGTACGCCTCGCCTTTCGCAAGCCATTGGATCCGCGGGATCCGCGTCTCAGTCAAAACTGGGAATAATGTTGGCCTTGTCGATCATATCGATCGGCAACAGGAACTCGTGGTTATCCACCTGCACCACGACATCCTGCTCCTCCACCCCGCGGAGAAGGCCCTGGAAATTACGCCGGCCTTCGAAGGGCGAGCGCAGTTTGATCTTCACTTGCTCACCGACATACTTGGCAAACTGTTCAAGGGTGAACAGCGGGCGTTCCATGCCAGGAGAGGAAACTTCAAGGGTGTATTCAACGGAGATTGGATCTTCAACGTCCAGGACACCGCTGAGCTGGCGGCTGACGATGGCGCAATCGTCCACCAGTACACCGCCTTCTTTATCGATATAAACGCGCAACAATGAATGGCGGCCCTGAGCCGAAAACTCGATACCCCAGCATTCATAGCCAAGGGCCACGACCACCGGGGCCAACAAGGCCTGCAACTGTTCTAGCTTGCTCGACACCTGAACCCCCTCGTGCATGCTTGTGCAAATAAAAAATGGGCGAAACGCCCATCCCGGAAACGCCGTTGAACAGCGGCGCTATAAAGTGTCCAGCTAACAAAAAGCCCCTGGAAAGGGGCTCTGCTAAAACTGGTTGCGGGGGCCGGATTTGAACCGACGACCTTCGGGTTATGAGCCCGACGAGCTACCAGACTGCTCCACCCCGCGTCAAAGCTGGGCCGAAAGTATACGACTGATCCCATTTTGGGTCAATGTAACCTTCCACCTACAAGAAAGCCCGCAACAGCGGGCTCTCCTGATAATTGGTACCGAGAAGGGGACTCGAACCCCTACACCCTATGGGCACAACCACCTCAAGGTTGCGTGTCTACCAATTCCACCACCTCGGCATAGACTACGTTACTGCATGAAACTCTTCTTACTTCTGCTCTGGAGCTGGAGGTACGTCAGTCGCACTACTGGCCGACTTTTGCTCTTGGAGCACCGGGACATCATCAGAAGCCGGTTTTTGCTTTGGCACTTCTAGTACTGCCGGATCCGGTAGACCTGCCTGAGTCAGCTGATGAGCTTTCTCTTTAGCAAAGTAACCTAACCCCAAGCTGGTTATGAAGAAACCGGCGGCAAGTATAGCAGTAAACTTACTAAGAAAGGTAGAGGAACCTTGGCTTCCGAACACAGTATTTGAAGCACCTGCACCGAAAGACGCGCCAGCTTCCGCACCTTTACCCTGCTGCAGCAAAACCAGAGCGACTACGCCCAAGGCGCCCAGCAGATGAAAAACGACTACGACTGTTTCCAGCATTTTTTCAGTTTCCCGCGGCGCGACAAATCGCACCGAACTCATCTGCATTCAGGGAAGCCCCACCAATGAGCCCCCCATCGATATCCGGCATGCCGAACAATTCGACCGCATTGGCCGCTTTCACGCTGCCGCCGTATAGAAGCCGCACACCTCGTGCCACTTCAGAATTCTCTGCCGCCAACTGCGCGCGGATAGCTGCATGCACATCCTGAGCTTGCTGCGGCGTTGCAGTCAGCCCGGTACCAATGGCCCAGACCGGCTCGTAAGCGATAACAGCATTGGCGAAAGCACCAACGCCCAACTCTTCGATAATGCTGCCCAACTGACGCCCGACGACTTCAAGAGTCTTCCCGGCCTCACGCTGCTCCAGGGTCTCCCCTACACACAGAACCGGCTTCAAACCGCAAGCCTGTGCCGCTGCGAACTTGCGATTGAGAGTCGCATCACGCTCGCCCATCATCTGACGGCGCTCGGAGTGACCAACCAACACCAGGGAACAACCGGCATCTACCAATTGACTCGGGGCAATCTCGCCTGTCAATGCGCCCTGCATCGGCTCTACCGCGGAGTTCTGTGCGCCAACCAAAATTGACTTGCCTTTCAAGCCATCAATCACCTGATTGATATACAAGCAAGGCGGAAACACCGCGACATCAACACCGCTTGGCAAGGCCAGATGACGAAGGCCATTGATCAGCTCAGCGACGCTGGCGCGGGTACCGTGCATCTTCCAGTTACCAGCTACCATAGGGCGACGCATGCTTTACCTCGTCGGTCAAAGTGGGCGCAGATGTTACCCAACCAAAACACCACTGGCAAGCTGAAATCAGGCAGAAACTTCAGCAACCAGTTTTGCCAGCTCATCAGCATAGGCGCGAACCTGGATTTCATCGTCACCTTCGACCATGACCCGCACCAAAGGCTCTGTTCCGGACTTGCGCAGCAGGACCCGACCACGCCCCGCCATCGCGGCGGTCACCCGCTCACAGGCTTCCTTCACCGCAGGGTGCTCGACGGGGCTGTCACCACCACCGAAACGTACATTGACCAGAACCTGTGGACATTTGCGCAGCCCCTGCCGGCACTGGGCCAGGCTTTCGCCGCGAGCCTTGAGCGCCATAAGCACCTGCAGTGCAGCGATGATCGCATCGCCTGTGGTGGCGTGGCGGAAACACACGATGTGCCCGGAGTTCTCACCACCCACCAGCCAGTTGCGCTCCAACAGTTCAGCGATCACGTAGCGATCACCGACATTGGCACGAACAAAAGGAATGCCCAGGTCCGCCAAGGCCAACTCCAGGCCCAGATTACTCATGAGGGTTCCGACCACCCCTCCATGCAGCTTGCCGCGCTCATGCAAGTCGCGAGCGATGATGAACAGTAACTCGTCGCCATCGACGATCGCACCAGTCTGGTCGACCATCAGCACCCGGTCACCATCGCCATCGAAGGCGATGCCCAGGTCCGCATGTTCGGCCAGGACCGCAGCCTGCAACTGCGCCATATGGGTCGAGCCGCAGTTTTCGTTGATATTCAAACCATTGGGCTGCGCCGACAGCACCGTGACCTGAGCGCCCAGCTCACGGAACACGCTCGGCGCAACCTTGTAGGTGGCACCATGGGCGCAGTCGAGAACGATCTTCAGACCCGCAAAGCTGGTGCTGGACGGAACGCTGCTCTTGCAGAATTCGATGTAGCGTCCCGAGGCATCGTTGATTCGCGACACCTTGCCGAGCTTGCTGGACTCCACCACGGTCATGGGCGCATCCAACAACTCCTCGATCATCAACTCGACTTCGTCAGGCAACTTGGTGCCCTCTCCCGAGAAGAACTTGATGCCATTGTCGTCGTGAGGGTTGTGCGACGCGCTGATGACGATGCCCGCTTCCGCGTGGAAAGTACGTGTCAGATAGGCAATCGCCGGGGTCGGCATGGGCCCGAGCAGCATGACATCAGCGCCAGCCGCCGACAGCCCGGCTTCCAGGGCCGATTCGAACATGTAGCCGGAAATTCGCGTGTCCTTGCCCACCAGAACCCGGCAAGCGCCCATGCTGCGAAAAGCCATGCCAGCCGCCCAGCCGAGCTTGAGCATGAAATCGGGAGTAATTGGGTATTCGCCCACACGGCCACGAATGCCGTCGGTGCCAAAGTATTTCTTAGTCATAGATACTCCATCATTCTTATTCGGCGAATTCCACAGCCGTAATCATTCGCACCACATCCACGGTCTCGGCGACATCATGGACGCGGATAATTTTCGCTCCCTTGGCTACGGCCAGCGCCGCCAATGCCAGGCTGCCATGCAGCCGTTCGCCTACGGGACGCTCAAGGGCCTTGCCGATCATGCTCTTGCGCGAGACGCCCACCAGCAGCGGCCGCCCCAGGGAATGCAGGGCCTGCATATGCTTGAACAAACTCAGATTGTGCTGCAGGGTCTTCGCGAAACCAAAACCAGGATCGAGGATGATCCGCTGCGCATCAATTCCTGCCGCCGCACAGGCATCCATGCGCTCAGCCAGGAATGCGCCCACTTCACGGGTCACATCCTGATAATGCGGGCTGTCCTGCATATCTCCCGGCTCGCCGAGCATATGCATCAGGCATACGGGCAGGCCACTGGCGGCGGCGGCATCCAGAGCGCCGTCCCGACGAAGAGAACGCACATCATTGATCAACCCAGCACCAAGCCGCGCAGTCTCCCGCATGACAGCTGGCGTCGAAGTATCAACGGAAATGATCACGTCCAGCTCGCGGCCAATCCGCTCGACCACTGGCGCCACTCGCTCCAACTCTTCTAAAGGCGACACTGCTCGTGCCCCTGGGCGAGTCGATTCTCCGCCTATATCGATCAGCGTAGCGCCGGCCGCAACCATGGCCTCAGCGTGGCGCAAAGCCACATCCAGCTGATTGAACCGGCCGCCGTCGGAAAAGGAATCGGGAGTGACATTCAAGATACCCATGACATGCACACGGGCCAAATCAAGAACCCGGTTGCCGCAAGGCAACCGGGTGGAGGAAGAAACAGAAGTCATTTAAAACCTTAGTGATCGGCGGCAGGGCCACCGATAGGTGTTTCCGGACGTTCGTTCTGCACCACTGGAGGTGTAGTACCCGAGCCACCTTCCCAGTCACGAGGTTCACGTGGAGTGCGCCCGGCCATGATGTCGTCGATCTGGTCGGCATCGATGGTTTCGTACTTCATCAAGGCGTCGGCCATGGCATCCAGCTTGTCGCGGTTGTCGGTAAGGATCTGCTTGGCGGTGCCATAGCACTGATCGATGATGCTGCGAACTTCGGAGTCGATCAGCTTCGCCGTTTCAGCGGACAGGCTGGCATGCTGGCTAGCCGCGCTACGACCCAGGAACACTTCGCCCTCTTCTTCCGCATACATCAGCGGCCCCAGCTTCTCGGAAAGCCCCCACTTGGTCACCATGTTCCGAGCAATCTGACTGGCCCGCATGATGTCATTGGAGGCGCCAGTGGTTACGCCATCGAAGCCCAGGGTCATTTCCTCGGCGATACGGCCACCGTAGAGCGAGCAGATCTGGCTGATCAAGGCGCGCTTGGACAGACTGTAGCGATCCTCCTCCGGCAGGAACATGGTGACGCCCAAAGCCCGCCCACGAGGGATGATCGAGACCTTGTAGACAGGATCATGCTCAGGCACTACACGACCGACGATGGCATGACCAGCTTCGTGGTAGGCGGTGTTCTGCTTTTCTTTCTCGGACATGACCATCGATTTGCGCTCGGCGCCCATCATGATCTTGTCCTTGGCCAGTTCGAACTCTTTCATTTCGACAATGCGTTTGCCGCCACGCGCAGCGAACAACGAAGCCTCGTTGACCAGGTTGGCCAGGTCAGCACCGGAGAATCCCGGGGTACCGCGCGCGATCACTGCAGGAGCAACGTCGTCGCCCATCGGCACCTTGCGCATGTGTACCTTGAGGATCTGCTCGCGACCACGAATGTCCGGCAGGCCAACCACCACCTGGCGGTCGAAACGACCAGGACGCAACAGCGCAGGGTCCAGCACATCAGGACGGTTGGTCGCGGCGATCACGATGATGCCGTCATTCATTTCGAAGCCATCCATCTCCACCAGCAACTGGTTGAGAGTCTGCTCACGCTCATCATGACCGCCGCCCATGCCAGCACCACGGTGACGACCGACAGCATCGATCTCATCGATGAAGATGATGCAAGGAGCATGTTTCTTGGCCTGTTCGAACATATCGCGAACACGGCTGGCACCCACGCCGACGAACATCTCGACGAAATCGGAACCGGAAATAGTGAAGAACGGTACCTTCGCCTCACCGGCAATAGCCTTGGCCAGCAAAGTCTTACCAGTACCTGGCGGACCGACCATCAGCACGCCACGAGGAATACGACCACCCAAGCGCTGGAACTTGCCCGGATCACGCAGGAATTCGACCAGCTCACCAACCTCTTCCTTGGCTTCGTCGCAACCGGCAACGTCAGCCAAGGTAGTCTTCACCTGATCCTCGGACAGCAGGCGCGCCTTGCTCTTGCCGAAGCTCATCGGCCCGCCCTTGCCGCCAGCACCACCTTGCATCTGGCGCATGAAGAACATGAAGACCGCGATGATCACCAGGATCGGGAAGCTGGCCACCAGCAATTGGGTCCAGATGCTCTGCTGCTCAGGCTGCTTGCCTTCGACCACTACATGGTTATCCACCAAATCGCCGATCAGGCCGTTATCCTGGATCGCGGGACGGATGGTCTTGAAGCTGTCGCCATCGTTGCGCTTGCCAGTGATCACATAACCGTCAACGGCGACTCGTTCGACCTTGCCATCCTTAACTTGTTGAATAAAGTCGGAATAGTTGAGGGTCTGCGGCTCGTTAGGGCTGGAGAAGTTGTTCATCACCGTCACCAGGACAGCCGCGATGATCAACCAAAGGATCAGATTCTTTGCCATGTCGTTCAATTAACTACCCTCTGAAGCAAGCTCCGCTACTGGCGCGCGCTTCGCATGATATTCACCGGCCTAACTTACTACATTACCTACAGCTCTGGCAGGCGCCGTCTGTAACCCTATGTGAAACCTAGACTACACAATATTCGCTCAATCCAAGGGGGCGAAATACGAAAATCCTATCGCCCCGCCCAAAACCGTCACTTACTCGGCCCGACCACGAAAGCCACGCCCCAGCAGGTACTGTTCCCTGGAACGATCACGGGAAGATGTCGGCTTGCGCATCTGCACTTTCTCGAACATCTGCCGGACATTCTTGTGGAACTCATCAAAACCCTCTCCCTGGAAGATCTTGATCAGGAAGTCACCACCCGGACGCAGCACCCGACCGGCAAGATCCAGAGCCAACTCGCACAAGAACATCGCTCGCGGCATGTCTACAGCTGGTAATCCACTCATATTGGGGGCCATGTCGGAAATCACAAGATCGACCTCGGAATTTCCTACAGCTTCAAGAATGCGCGCGAATACTTGGTCTTCGGTGAAATCCCCCTGGATGAAAGTCACATCAGGGATGCTATCCATTTCCAGGATATCGGAAGCGATCAATCTCCCCTGACCACCAATCAGACGACTGGTCACCTGAGACCAGCCCCCCGGAGCCGCGCCCAAGTCGATAACACTCATGCCTGGACGGATCAGGCGATCCTTTTCCTGGATTTCCAGCAACTTATAGCTGGCACGGGAACGGTACCCATCTTTTTGCGCCATTTTGACGAATGGGTCGTTGAAATGTTCTTTCAGCCAGTTATGGCTAGTCTTGGAACGGGCCACAGGCCACCTCAAAAGTAAAACGCGTCGTGATTAACTGGGCGGTCCCGGACTCGCTCGGGTAAACTGGCCGCCGCTTTTTTCAAGATCAGACGCAGGGGTCAGATTATGCCGCTCACTCAAGAGCAGAAGAAACAGTTCAAATCCATTGGCCACCATCTGAAACCAGTATTGACTGTGGCTGATAACGGTTTGACCGAAGGTGTACTAGCCGAACTTGAACGCGCCTTGAGCGATCACGAGCTGATCAAGATCAAGCTCAACATCCTCGAGCGCGAATCGCGCCAGGAAGCCATCACCGAGCTGTGCAAGGCCGGCAAGGCAGACCTGGTGCAATCCATCGGTAAAATGGCGTTGATCTACCGCAAGAATGCCAAGGTAAACAAGCAGCTGTCGAACGTCCATCGCTTCAGCTGACGTCGACTCGGGTCAAGGGTGTGCTTGTCGCACCCTGCCACCCCACCCCGGCACCGGCTGCAAGACCAGCAGCAAACCGGAAAACCCCAGGACCAGATAGCTGAACAGCTGCCAGCGCTGAGACTCAGGCAACAGTATGTGCACAGCAAAATACATCGCACATGCGTACGTCGCCATCAACAGCAGTTGCCCCCGAATGTCCCGCCACAAGCTCTGTAGCCCCTCGGACTGGATCAACACCAGCGTCTGAAGGACCAGGCACACCGCTGAAAAGCCCACCAGCAGCGCACTGAGCAGCGTCGAGATCTCCTCGATCAGCAACGGCGCAAGGCCAATCCGCCCAAGGGCCGGCAGCAGCCCAAGATGCAGCAGCCACAAGCCGCCGACCCACAACATCTGGGTCAGCTGCCAAAGCATGGCGCCCGCATGCAACGGGCGCCTTCTTTCAGATGTGACGAACTTCGACAATCTCATACTCGATAACGCCACTAGGCGTTGTGACCGCCACCACGTCGCCTTCTTCCTTGGCGATCAGGGCACGGGCGATTGGCGAAGCAACGGAGATTTTGCCGAGCTTGATATCAGCCTCGTCTTCACCAACGATCTGGTAGGTCACGCTTTCATCGGTCTCGACGTTGGCGATCTCCACCGTGGTGCCAAAGATCACCTTGCCAGTATGGGCGATGGTCGTGACATCGATGACCACCGAATTCTGCAGGCGGCCTTCGATATCGCGGATCCGCGCCTCGACCATGCCCTGCTGCTCGCGCGCAGCATGGTATTCGGCGTTTTCCTTCAGGTCACCCAGCTCGCGGGCCGTGCCGATGTCCTGGCTGAGCTTCGGACGCACGACCTTGGTCAGGTGAGCATGCTCTTCTTCCAGGGCGCGAGCGCCCTGGACGGTCATTGGGTATTTATTCATGCCTTCAATCCTGCGTGTAGATCCTGCAAGCGCCGCACGGTTTTTTCAGGACCGAACTTCAGCGCTTCGCAGATAGCTTCGCCAGCAGCGATCGTAGTGGTGCAGTAGATCTTGTGCTGCAAGGCGTTACGACGAATGGAGTAGGAATCAGCGATCGATTGACGACCTTCAGTGGTGTTGATGATCAGGGTGACTTCGTCGTTCTTGATCATATCGACCACATGCGGACGACCTTCAGTCACCTTGTTCACACGACGCACTTTCAGGCCGGCCGCCTCGATCACCTTGGCAGTGCCCGCAGTGGCCACTACTTCGAAGCCCAAGTTGATCAGATCACGGGCCACGCCCGCAACCAGGGGCTTGTCGTCATCCCGCACACTGATGAACGCGGTACCGCCGGTAGGCAGGACCTCGCTGGCCCCCATCTGGGCCTTGGCGAAGGCTTCGCCGAAGGTATCGCCGACGCCCATCACCTCGCCGGTGGATTTCATTTCCGGGCCGAGGATCGGGTCGACACCCGGGAACTTCGCAAACGGGAACACCGCTTCCTTGACGCTGTAGAAGTTCGGAATGATTTCCTGGGTGAAACCCAACTCTTTCAGCGACTTACCGGCCATGACACGGGCCGCGATCATCGCCAGAGAAGTACCGATGCACTTGGAAACGAACGGCACGGTACGCGAAGCGCGTGGGTTGACCTCGATCACGTAGATCTTGTCGCCTTGGAGTGCCAGCTGCACGTTCATCAGGCCGACTACACCCAACTCAAGGGCCATCTTCTTGACCTGTACGCGGACTTCGTCCTGCACTTCCTTGCTCAGCGAGTAAGGCGGCAACGAGCAAGCAGAGTCACCAGAGTGAACACCCGCTTGCTCGATGTGCTGCATGATCGCGCCGATCACCACGTCGGTACCGTCGCAGACCGCATCCACGTCCATCTCGATGGCACAGTTGAGGAAGTGGTCGAGCAGCACAGGGCTGTCGTTGGACACCTGTACCGCTTCGCGCAGGTAGCGCTTGAGCTCATCCAGCTCGTAGACGATCTCCATGGCGCGACCGCCCAGCACGTAGGACGGGCGAACCACCAGTGGATAACCGATAGCACCAGCGGCACGAATGGCCTCGTCTTCGCTGCGCACGGTAGCGTTCGGCGGCTGCAGCAGGTTCAGGCGCTGGACCATCTGCTGGAAGCGCTCGCGGTCTTCGGCACGGTCAATGGCGTCAGGGCTGGTGCCGATGATCGGCACGCCGGCCTCTTCCAGGGCACGCGCCAGCTTCAACGGAGTCTGGCCACCGTAGTGGACGATCACGCCCTTCGGCTTCTCGACCCGCACCACTTCCAGCACGTCTTCCAAGGTCAGTGGCTCGAAGTACAGGCGATCGGAGGTGTCGTAGTCAGTGGAAACGGTTTCCGGGTTGCAGTTGACCATGATGGTCTCGTAACCATCTTCGCGCAGGGCCAGCGCCGCGTGCACGCAGCAGTAGTCGAATTCGATGCCCTGGCCGATACGGTTCGGACCGCCGCCCAGGATCATGATCTTGTCACGGGTCGACGGGTTGGCCTCGCACTCCTCCTCGTAGGTCGAGTACAGGTACGCAGTGTCGGTGGCGAACTCGGCCGCACAGGTGTCGACACGCTTGTAGACCGGGAACACTTCCAGCTTGTGGCGGTGACGACGCAGGTTCTTGTCGGTGATACCCAGCAACTTGGCCAGACGCTGGTCCGAGAAGCCCTTGCGCTTCAGGCGCAGCATCAGCGCCTTGTCGATGTTGGCCAGCCCCAGGGTCTTGACCTTCTCTTCTTCCTTGATCAGGTCTTCCATCTGCACCAGGAACCAGTGATCGATACCGGTCAGGGCGTAGATTTCGTCGCAGCTCATGCCCGAACGCAGGGCGTCAGCCACGTACCAGATGCGCTCGGCACCCGGAACGGTCAGCTCGCGCTTGAGGATGGCGGCAGCCTCTGGGCTGGCCAGGTCGACCTTGGGATCCAGGCCGCAAACACCGACTTCCAGGCCACGCAGGGCTTTCTGCAGCGACTCCTGGAAGGTACGGCCGATGGCCATGACTTCACCCACGGATTTCATCTGGGTGGTCAGGCGGGCGTCGGCTTTCGGGAATTTCTCGAAGGCGAAGCGCGGCAGCTTGGTCACTACGTAGTCGATCGACGGCTCGAAGGACGCCGGGGTGCGACCACCGGTAATGTCGTTCTGCAACTCGTCGAGGGTGTAGCCGACAGCCAGCTTGGCGGCGATCTTGGCGATCGGGAAGCCGGTAGCCTTGGAAGCCAGGGCCGAGGAACGCGATACCCGCGGGTTCATCTCGATCACGACCATGCGGCCAGTGTTCGGGCAGATACCGAACTGCACGTTGGAACCACCGGTCTCGACGCCGATTTCACGCAGCACCGCCAGCGAGGCGTTGCGCATGATCTGGTATTCCTTGTCGGTCAGGGTCTGGGCCGGAGCGACGGTGATCGAGTCGCCGGTGTGCACGCCCATCGGATCGAAGTTCTCGATGGAGCAGACGATGATGCAGTTGTCCTTCTTGTCACGGACCACCTCCATCTCGTATTCCTTCCAGCCGATCAGCGATTCGTCGATCAGCAGCTCCTTGGTTGGCGACAGGTCCAGGCCACGGGCGCAGATTTCTTCGAACTCTTCACGGTTGTAGGCAATACCACCACCGGTGCCGCCCATGGTGAAGGACGGACGAATGATGCAAGGGAAGCCCAGCTTGTCGAGGACCGCATTGGCTTCCTCCATGCTGTGGGCGATACCGGAACGTGGGCACTCCAGGCCGATGGCCTTCATCGCCTGGTCGAAACGCGAGCGGTCTTCGGCCTTGTCGATGGTATCGGCGTTGGCGCCGATCATTTCCACACCGAACTTCTCCAGGACGCCTTCGCGCTCCAGGTCCAGGGCGCAGTTCAGCGCGGTCTGGCCACCCATGGTCGGCAGCAGGGCGTCAGGACGCTCCTTCTCGATGATCTTGGCCACCGATTGCCACTTGATCGGCTCGATGTAGGTGGCATCGGCCATGGCCGGGTCGGTCATGATGGTGGCCGGGTTGGAGTTCACCAGGATGACGCGGAAACCTTCTTCGCGCAGGGCCTTGCAGGCCTGGGCGCCGGAATAGTCGAACTCGCAGGCCTGGCCGATCACGATCGGGCCAGCGCCGAGAATCAGGATACTTTTAATGTCTGTACGTTTTGGCATGGTTGTCACTCAAATCCGCAGGTCAGTCGGCAAGCCGTCTTGAACATTCTCTGAGGCGCCCGAGGGGACTCCACCGGTTCACCGGGGCCGCCCTCGGGCGCGTCTCGCTACACTTTCAAGGCGAGCGCTTAGCGTCGCTTGGCCATCTCGTTGATGAAGCGGTCGAACAGCGGCGCCACATCGTTCGGGCCAGGGCTGGCCTCAGGGTGGCCCTGGAAGCTGAACGCGCTCTTGTCGGTACGCTCGATACCCTGCAGGGTGCCGTCGAACAGCGACTTGTGGATCGCCCGGACGTTATCCGGCAGGGTAGTTTCGTCCACCGCAAAACCGTGGTTCTGACTGGTGATCATCACCACGCCGGTATCCAGGTCCTGGACCGGGTGGTTGGCACCGTGGTGGCCGTGGCCCATTTTCACGGTCTTGGCACCGGAGGCCAGGGCCAGCAGTTGGTGGCCCAGGCAGATACCGAACACCGGGATCTCGGTCTCCAGGACTTCCTTGATCGCCTTGATCGCATAGTCGCAAGGCTCGGGATCGCCAGGGCCGTTGGACAGGAACACGCCGTCCGGGTTGAGTGCCAATACTTCGCTCGCTGGCGTCTGGGCCGGCACCACGGTGACGCGGCAACCGCGCTCTACCAGCATGCGCAGGATGTTCAGCTTGACCCCGTAGTCATAGGCGACCACGTGGTAAGGCAGTTCGGAGGCCTCGATAGTGGCGTGGCTGTCGGTCTTCAGGTCCCAGACTGTCGAACGCCATTCGTAGCTCTGCTTGGTGCTGACGACTTTCGCCAGGTCCATGCCCTTCAGGCCCGGGAAGCCGCGCGCCGCGGCAATGGCGGCCTCCTCGGAAATGTTGTCGCCCGCCATGATGCAGCCGTCCTGTGCACCTTTCTCACGCAGGATGCGGGTCAGGCGACGGGTATCGATACCGGCGATCGCCACCACGTTGTTGGCTTTCAGGTAATCGGAGAGGGACAGGGTGTTACGCCAGTTGCTGGCCACCAGGGGCAGGTCGCGAATGACCAGGCCGGCCGACCAGACACGGTCGGATTCGGCATCTTCCGGCGTGGTGCCGGTATTGCCGATGTGAGGGTAGGTCAGGGTAACGATTTGCTGGGCGTAGGAAGGATCGGTAAGGATTTCCTGATAGCCGGTCATTGCGGTGTTAAACACCACCTCACCAACGGTTTGACCGTCGGCTCCAATGGCTTCGCCGCGAAAAATGCTGCCATCAGCAAGGGCGAGTATGGCTGGCTTAGTCAAGAGACCTCCCGTATATAGAGCCTGAAGGGGCGATCGCAGGTTGCAAAAAAGCGGAATGACGTTTGGACACGTCACCCCGCTTCTTCACCGAATTATCTGCGCGCTTTTAGTGGACACACTAAAGCTGTAGCTTACAGAAAAATGCTTTTTTGGTCCACCGCTAATGAGCCTCAAAGGCTGGAGAATGCGACAGGACATCGCTTGGCGGCCTGGAACGGAGTCGAGCTCAAGGCCCGACCCCGTTCCGGATACATCTCAACGCAGGTCCAGCACGTCCTGCATGTCGTACAACCCAGGCTCACGACCATCCAGCCACAAGGCCGCACGCACCGCCCCCTTGGCGAAGGTCATGCGACTGGAGGCCTTGTGGGTGATCTCCAAGCGCTCGCCCTCGGTGGCGAACAGCACGGTGTGATCGCCCACCACGTCACCACCGCGCACGGTGGCAAACCCGATGGTTTCACGCGCGCGAGCCCCGGTGTGACCTTCACGCCCATACACCGCGACTTGCTGCAAATCGCGGCCCAGGGCATCGGCAATCACCTCACCCATGCGCAAGGCCGTGCCCGACGGAGCATCGATCTTGTGCCGGTGATGAGCTTCGATGATCTCGATGTCCGCATCATCGCCCAGCACCCGGGCCGCCATATCCAGCAGCTTCAGCGACAGGTTAACGCCGACACTGAAGTTGGCCGCGAAGACGATCGGAATCTCCTTGCCCGCCTCCGCCAACAGCTGCTTTTCCTTGGCCCCCAGGCCAGTGGTGCCGATCACCATGGCCTTGCCGGCCTTGCGGCAAAACGCCAGATTCTTGAGCATCACCTCGGGCAAGGTGAAGTCGACCAGCACATCGAACTCGTCGACCACCTTGTCCAGACTGTCGGACATCGGCACGCCCAAGCGCCCCAGGGATGCCAGCTCACCGGCATCCGCCCCGACCAACGAACTGCCCGGCCGCACGATGGCGGCCGTCAGACCGGAGAGCGGCGAACGCAGTTGTACGGCCTCGACCAGGGTCTTGCCCATGCGCCCGGCGGCGCCCATCACAGCTATACGTCGCATGCCTTACTCCTTACAGGTCGCCGAAGAAGCGCTTGACGCCCTCGAACCAACCAGTGGTCTTGGGCGAATGCGAATTATCGCCTTCCAGCGAACCACGCAATTCTTCCAACAACTCACGCTGACGACGACTCAGGTTGACCGGGGTTTCCACCGCAACCCGGCACATCAAATCGCCAGCTCCGCCACCGCGCACCGGCGCTACGCCTTTTCCGCGCACCCGGAACTGCTTGCCGGTCTGGGTTCCCTCAGGAATCTTCAGCTTGACCCGACCATCCAGGGTTGGAATCTCCAGCTCGCCACCCAAGGCCGCATCGGCGAAGCTGATCGGCACTTCGCAGAACAGATGCTTGCCATCGCGCTGGAAGATCGCGTGCTCGCGCACATTGATCACTACATACAGATCGCCGGTCGGACCACCCTGGGTCCCGGCTTCACCCTCACCCGACAGACGGATGCGGTCGCCGGTATCGACACCAGCCGGCACCTTCACCGACAGAGTCTTGTACTCTTCGACCCGACCCTCGCCGTGGCACGACTCACATGGATCGGAAATGATCTTGCCCTGGCCATGACAGCGCGGGCAGGTCTGTTGCACCGAGAAGAAGCCCTGCTGCATGCGCACCTGGCCGATACCGCCACAGGTTGGGCAAGTGACCGGCGACGAACCTTTCTTGGCTCCCGAACCATCGCATGGCTTGCAATTGACCAGCGTCGGCACACGGATATTGACCGTGGTACCGCGCACCGCCTCTTCCAGATTCAGCTCCAGGGTGTAGCGCAGGTCGCTACCGCGCTGGGCGCCGCCGCGAGCGCTGCCGCGACCGCCACCGAAGAAGTCGCTGAACACATCGCCGAAGATATCGGAGAAGTTCTGCCCGCCGAAACCGGCACCGCCACCACCCATGCTCGGATCCACACCGGCATGGCCATACTGGTCATAGGCAGCGCGCTTGCTGGAATCGGACAGCACCTCATAGGCCTCGTTGGCCTCCTTGAACAGATCTTCCGACGCTTTGTCGCCGGGATTACGGTCCGGGTGGTGTTTCATCGCCAGGCGACGATAAGCCTTCTTCAGCTCCGCCTCGCTGGAGCCACGCTCCACACCCAACACTTCGTAATAGTCACGCTTTGCCATAAGTCTTTGCACTCTTAAGGACGTCCGGCAAACCCCTCCTGAGCTCCGCCAAACTCGCTGAGCCCCTCTACAGGCCCGGACCCAACTCACGTCAATTCAACGATCCTGGTCTTGAAAGCCGATCCGGTTGCGGATCGACCATCGCGGTCATCGCAGCTGGAAAGCAGGAGCTTTCCGAGCCGACCGCCAGCACGCAAAACTAAGGTTGCATACCATTGGAAATTCATTGACTCCAGACACGCCAACGCGGGAGCAAGCTCCCGCGCGGCGACATCCTACCAGTCACCGCCAGAAGGCAGTCAACCGGCCGACCGACAAGCCATTACTTGTTGTCTTTCACTTCTTCGAACTCGGCATCGACCACATCGTCGGCCTTTTCGGCGGACTCGGCGTGCGGCGCCGCACCTTCAGCAGGCTGGGCCTGCTCGGCGTACATCTTCTGCGCGACAGGCGCCGATACCTTGGACAACTCCTCGACCTTGGCATCGATGGCGGCCTTGTCGTCGCCCTTGACGGCGGCTTCCAGGGCGACCACGGCGGCCTCGATGGCGGTCTTCTCTTCAGCGGTGACCTTGTCACCGGCTTCGTTGACCATCTTGCGGGTCGAGTGCACCAGCGCATCACCCTGGTTGCGGGCAGAGGCCAGCTCTTCGAACTTGCGGTCTTCCTCGGCGTTGGCCTCGGCGTCACGCACCATTTTTTCGATCTCTTCGTCGGACAGGCCGGAGTTGGCCTTGATCACGATCGACTGGGCCTTGCCGGTGGCCTTGTCTTTCGCGCCCACGTGCAGGATGCCGTTGGCGTCGATGTCGAAGGTCACTTCGATCTGCGGCACGCCACGCGGAGCCGGCGGGATATCGGCCAGGTCGAACTTGCCCAGCGACTTGTTCTGCGAAGCTTGCTTGCGCTCGCCCTGCAGCACATGGATAGTCACGGCGCCCTGGTTGTCGTCGGCGGTCGAGAACACCTGCGACTTCTTGGTCGGGATGGTGGTGTTCTTCTCGATCAGCGCGGTCATCACGCCACCCATGGTTTCGATACCCAGGGTCAGCGGGCTGACGTCCAGCAGCAGCACGTCCTTCACGTCACCAGCCAGGACCGCGCCCTGGATCGCGGCGCCCATGGCGACGGCTTCGTCCGGGTTGACGTCCTTGCGCGCTTCCTTGCCGAAGAAGTCGGCAACGGCTTTCTGCACCATCGGCATACGGGTCTGGCCACCGACCAGGATCACGTCGTCGATCTTGCTGGCGTCGATGCCGGCGTCTTTCAGTGCGATGCGGCAAGGCTCGATGGTACGGTTGACCAGGTCTTCGACCAGCGACTCCAGCTTGGCGCGGGAGATCTTCACGTTCAGGTGCTTCGGACCGGTCGCGTCTGCCGTGATGTACGGCAGGTTGACGTCGGTCGACTGCGCCGAGGACAACTCGATCTTGGCCTTTTCAGCGGCTTCTTTCAGACGCTGCAGGGCCAGGGGATCGTTCTTCAGGTCCATGCCGGACTCTTTCTTGAACTCGTCGACGAGGTAGTCGATCAGGCGCATGTCGAAGTCTTCGCCACCCAGGAAGGTGTCACCGTTGGTCGCCAGCACTTCGAACTGGTGCTCACCGTCGACCTCGGCGATTTCGATGACCGAAACGTCGAAGGTACCGCCACCGAGGTCATAGACGATGACAGTGTGGTCGCCCTTGGCCTTGTCCATGCCGTACGCCAGCGCAGCGGCGGTCGGCTCGTTGATGATGCGCTTTACGTCCAGGCCGGCGATGCGACCGGCATCCTTGGTGGCCTGGCGCTGGCTGTCGTTGAAGTAGGCCGGCACGGTGATGACCGCTTCGGTGACTGGCTCGCCGAGGTAGTCTTCGGCGGTCTTCTTCATTTTCTTCAGGACTTCGGCGCTGATCTGCGGCGGAGCCATTTCCTTGCCGGAAGCCTCGACCCAGGCGTCACCGTTGCTGGCCTTGACGATCTTGTAAGGCACCAGCTTGATGTCTTTCTGCACCACGTCTTCTTCGAAACGACGGCCGATCAGGCGCTTGACGGCGAACAGAGTATTGTGCGGATTGGTGACCGCCTGGCGCTTGGCCGACTGGCCAACCAGGATTTCGCCATCGTTGGCGTATGCGATGATCGATGGAGTGGTACGCGCGCCTTCGGCGTTCTCGATAACCTTTACGTTGCCGTTTTCAAGAATGGAAACGCACGAGTTGGTGGTCCCCAGGTCGATACCAATGATTTTGCCCATGTTAACTCTCCCGAAACTTTGGATTTGGATGCCGCAGCGGTGGTGGCAAACTGCGGTAGCACTTAAACGCTTGACTGATAAATGGGGGCTCTAGAGCCGTTTTCAAGCCTTCTCGTTGATCGAAGGCGAAACCGGTGCCGGAGCCTTGCTGACCACGACCATGGCCGGACGCAACAGGCGACCGTTGAGCTGGTAACCCTTCTGGAACACCTTGAGAACACTGTTAGGCTCGACGTCGGCGCTTTCCTGCATGGCCATGGCCTGATGCTGCTCAGCGTTGAAGGGTTCGCCGTGGGGATCGATGGCTTCCAGCTGGTAGCGCTTGAGGGTGTCGTGGAACATCTTGAGGGTCAGTTCGATGCCTTCGCGCATCGGACGAATACTCTCGTCATCCGGGCTGGACAGCTCCAGGCCGCGTTCCAGGCTATCGATCACCGGCAGCAGGTCGCCGGCAAACTTCTCGAGGGCGAACTTGTGGGCCTTTTCCACGTCCTGCTCGGCACGGCGGCGGACGTTCTGCAGATCGGCAGCGACGCGCAGAGCCTGGTCCTGCGCGGTAGCCAGCTGCTCCTCGAGCACTTGTACGCGAGTTGCAAGGTCTTCACCCGCCACCTCGGGGGCCTGATTGGTATCCGGGTTTTGCGTATCCAGGGTCTGTTCGTCAGCCATGAAATTCTCCTTTCAATATCGTCCGTGGGTCGAACCCACTCTTCTGCCCAGCTATATGGGGACGCATTTTCCGGGTTCAAGCCCGCCGCCATGGCAAAAGTCGGCACAGGCCGCCAAATCCACGGCGACCTCATTCCCGAACGCACTAAAGAGCAACGACAGCCAAGTGAATCGAGCTAAGGGAAGGCATTGTCAGGCAGAAACAAAACACTGTATAAATAACCAGACATCTAGTTTGGGAGCGGCCTTAATGCTGGTGCACCTGTCCGTACATAATTACGCCATCGTCGAACACCTGGACCTGGAACTGGATCGCGGGATGAGCGTCATCACAGGTGAAACCGGCGCCGGCAAGTCGATCATGCTCGACGCGCTCGGCCTGACCCTGGGCGATCGCGCCGACAGCGGCGTGGTACGACCAGGCGCGGACAAGGCCGACATCCTTGCCACCTTCGACCTGGGAGACATCCCCGAAGCCCGCACCTGGCTGGCGGAGCGAGACCTGGACACCGACGGCCCCTGCATCCTGCGCCGGGTGATCACCGCCGAAGGCCGCTCCCGCGGCTATATCAATGGCACCCCCTGCCCCCTCGGCGACCTCAAGGCCCTGGGCGAGTTGCTGATCGACATCCACAGCCAGCACGAACACCAGTCACTGCTCAAGACCGACACCCACCGCCGTCTGCTGGACGAATATGCCGGCGCCACCGACCTGGCCCGCCAGGTGCAGCTTGCCGCACAACGCTGGCGCCAGACCCGACAGGAGCTGGAGCGGCTGTCCAACTCCGGGGACGAACAACGGGCCCGCCATCAACTGCTCAGCTACCAGCTGGAAGAGCTTGCAAACCTTGGCCTTGGCGAGAACGAACTCGAGGAACTGGAGCAGGAACACAAGAACCTGACCAACGCCGAAACCCTGCTGGGCATCTGCCGACAAGTAGTGGAGCAGTGCAGCGAAAGCGACTCGGGCAATGTACTCAACGCTCTGACCGTCAGCCTCAACCGCCTGGCCAGCATCGGCAGCTCGTCAGGAGCCCTGACGGAGGCTACCAACCTGCTGGCCAGCGCCCAGATCCAGGTGGAAGAAGCCGTAGGGGAATTGAACCGCTTCGTCGACAACTTCGACGCCGACCCGGCACGCCTGCAGCACCTGGAGGAGCGCCTCGACTCCATCTACACCCTGGCCCGCAAGCACCGCATCCAGCCCTTCGAGCTGGCTGCGATGCAACAGACCTTGCTGGACGAGATCGAGACCCTGGACGCCAACAACGAATCCATCGAGCGACTGGGCGACGAGTTGCAGTCTTTCGCACGGCATTATCACGAGAAGGCCCGGGAGTTGAGCCAACTGCGCCAGCAAGCCGCCACTGGCCTGGCCAACGCAGTGGAGCAGGAAATCCAGCGCCTGGGCATGCCCGGCGGGCGCTTCACCATCGAACTACGAGCCAATACCGGCGACGAACTGCTGCCCCACGGCCTGGAACAGGTCGAGCTGCTGGTCAGCGCCAACCCCGGCCAACCCCTCAAGGGCCTGGCCAAGGTCGCTTCGGGTGGCGAGCTGTCACGCATCAGCCTGGCGATCCAGGTCATCACCGCCCAGACCTCACGAGTCCCGACCCTGGTATTCGATGAAGTCGACGTGGGTATTGGCGGGCCGACCGCCGAGATCGTCGGTCAGTTGCTGCGTCGCCTGGGCGAGCGCGGGCAAGTGCTGACCGTCACCCACTTGCCACAGGTGGCCGCGCAAGGACACCAGCACCTGTTCGTGCACAAGGTGCGCGGCAGCAACGCGACCCACACTGCGGTATCCAAGCTGGGCAAAAACGAAAGAGTCGAGGAAATCGCCCGGATGCTGGGCGGCATCGATTTGACCAAGGAATCCCTGGCTCACGCCAAAAAGATGGTGGTAAACACCAAGGCATGAGTCCTGGCCCCTTCCTTTATATAAGAGTCTTCATACTAGAAGACACGAAGGCGACCCTAGGGTCGCCTTCGATCGTTTCACGACTATGAAAGTCGCGTAGGAAGCTTATTTCTTCTTGCGCACATACAGCACAAGATTGTGATCCACCAGTTCGAAGCCGTGCTTCTCGACAATCACTTTCTGGAGCTTCTCGATTTCTTCGTCGAAGAACTCGATCACCTCACCAGACTCCACGTTGACCATATGGTCGTGGTGACCGCCGTCAGCCAGTTCGAACACGGCATGGCCGCCATCGAAGTTATGACGCACCACCAGCCCAGCGGCTTCGAATTGAGTCAGTACACGGTAGACCGTGGCCAACCCGACATCTTCACCAGCCTCCATCAGCGCCTTGTAGACATCTTCAGCGCTCATGTGCCGCTGCTCGGTGGAGTCGAGCATTTGTAGAATCTTGACCCGTGGCAGAGTCACTTTAAGGCCGGCTTTACGTAGTTCGCTATTTTCAACCATGGTCAGCTTTCTCGCCGATGCTGCTTCGCAGCTTCTCTTAATGCGGGTATGATCGGGGTTTACGTTGTCCCAGCCAAGATAGTGGAAGTCGCCCACCGATGCAAAACACCAAGCTCTTGCTAACCAGTTTCACCTTCGTGGGACTGCTCGCACTCGCCGGTTGTTCATTCCCCGGGGTTTACAAAATCGACATCCAGCAGGGCAATGTCGTGACGCAGGACATGATAGACCAGTTGCGCCCTGGAATGACCCGGCGGCAAGTACGGTTTATCATGGGCAACCCGCTGCTGACCGATACGTTCCATGCCAATCGCTGGGATTATCTCTACAGCCTGCAACCTGGTGGTGGCGAGCGCCAGCAGGAACGCGTCAGCCTGATCTTCAACGAAAGCGATCAGCTGGTGAGTCTGGCCGGAGACTTCATGCCCGGCGTGAGCCGCGACGAGGCCCTGCTGGGTAAAGAGAACGGCAACACCGTTACCACTCCAGCCGAAAACGCCGAGAAGCCCAAGGCCGAGAAGCCGGTCAAGCCTGGCTCCTTGCTGGACCAGATCCAGAAGGACGTGGATGGTGTCGAAACCGTTCCGGTCCCTACGCCGGAACCGCTGGACACCTCGCCGCAATAAATCCGCTGCGACCAAAAAGCCCGGGACTTCCCGGGCTTTTTAGTGCCTGTCGCAACCTGCAGCTACCCTTCGCGCTTACGCGCCTCGGCAGCCTTGGCCGCTCGCATCCGCCGCACTTCCTTGGGATCGGCCAACAGCGGGCGGTAGACCTCGATCCGCTCCCCAACCTGGAGCACATGCCGCTCCGGGTCGTTGACCTGCTTGCCGAAGATCCCGACCGGACAACTCGCCAAGTCCAGTTCGGGAAAATGCTCGCCCAGGACAGAAGCCAGTAGCGCCGCACGCAGGGTCGTGCCTTCAGGCACCTGCACCTCGACCAGCAATTGACGATCGACCGCGGCATGTACCACTTCGATCCGCATCATCGCCTCAGCCATGCAGTTGCTTGGCGCGCTGGCAGAAGGCATCCACCAGGGTATTCGCCGCCTGGTTGAACAATGGCCCCAAGGTGGCGCGAACCAGCGGCCCGGCGTAGTCGAACGACAGGTCGAGACTGATCTTGCAGGCCTTTTCCCCCAACGGCTTGAATACCCACAGGCCGTGCAACTGGTTGAACGGCCCCTCCTCCAGATTCATCTCGATCGACTGACCCGGCACTAGGCTGTTGCGAGTGACGAAGTGCTGGCTCAGGCCGCCCTTGGCCACCTCCAGGCTGGCACGCATCTGCTCGGCGCTACTTTCCAGCACCGTGGACGAAGAGCACCAAGGGAGGAACTCCGGATACCGGGCCACATCGTTGACCAGGTCATACAGAAACTGCGCCGGATAGGGCAAAAGGGCCGAACGTTGAATATGGGTCGTCATGTGAGCTTCATTTCCACAACTGGGCGGCAAACACCACAAGAATGCCGACGGGCGCCACATAGCGCATCAAAAACAAGGCCAGGAAGAACAACAAGGGGCTACGCAGCGACAACTCATCGCGCACCGCCTCACGGCCCATCACCCAACCTGCAAATACCACGAAGCACAAACCGCCTAGAGGCAACATGATCCGCGAGGTAAAGAAGTCGATCACACCGAAGAAGTCCAGGCCGCCTGCCGCACCCCATTGGTAGAGGTGGAAAGCGCCGCCTTCGTTCACGAAAAACTTGGCCTGCTGCCAGATGTTGAAGGAAAACACCGTTCCCAACCCCACGAACCAGCAGCTGAACGCCAGCCAGAATGTCACCCAGCCGCGGCGGATTTTAGTCCTCTCGACAAGATAAGCCACCATCGGCTCCAGCAGAGAGATGGCCGAACTCCATGCGGCGATGGCCACCAGGATGAAAAACACTACGCCCATGAGCTGGCCGAACGCCACATTTCCGAAGGCGAACGGCAGGCTGATGAACATCAGCCCCGGCCCTTCACTGGGGCTCAGGCCCGCCGCGAAGACGATGGGGAACAGCGCCATCCCGGCCAGCAGAGAAACGAAGGTGTCCAGCAGCGCCACGCCCACCACCGTTCCAGCCAGGGACGAATGCTTGGGCATGTAGGCGCCATAGATCATGATCGAACCAACCCCCACACTGAGGGAGAAGAAGGCATGGCCCATGGCCGGCAGCAAGCCGTCCAGCAGGCGTTCCAGGCTGAAGTCGAACATGAAGTGCAGGCCCTGCATGAAGTGCCCGGTGGTCATGCTGTAGCCCAGCAGTACCAGCAACATCACGAACAGCAGCGGCATCATGACCCGCAGGCTACGCTCGAGCCCGGCGACCACGCCCTTGGCGATCACCAGCGCCGACAACAACATGAACAGGGTATGCCAGAGGGTCAGGCGCCAAGGGTCCGCGGTCACGCAAGCGAAGTAAGCGCTGACCTGCTCGGCCGTGACGCCGCTGAAATCGCCGCGTCCCATGTCGATGATGTAGTCCAGCGACCAACCACCGACCACGCTATAGAAGGAAAGAATCAACAACGCCGTGATCATTCCGGCGAAGGCGCCCCAGGACCACCTGGCCGAATGCCCTGCCTCTTGGGCCAGGACTTTCAGGGCGTTGGCCGGGCTCTGCCGGGCGCGGCGCCCGATCAGGGTTTCGGCCAGCATCACCGGCAAGCCGATCAGGGCGATACACGCCAGGAACACCAGGACAAAAGCACCGCCACCATAGACGCCGACCATATAGGGGAATTTCCAGATGCTCCCCAGGCCCACGGCAGAACCAGTTGCAGCGAGTATAAAGACCCAGCGGCTTGCCCAGCCGCCGTGGACAGAGACCCTGTCTGTCGACATCGTTAACGCGCCCAACCGAAAAAAAAGAGCGCGCATTGTCCGGGATTCAATCAACCTGCTCAAGCACGCTGCATCACCGTAGCGGGCGACCGCGCAACTCCCTATAATGCCGCCCCTATGGCTAAACAGAAGAAACATCCAACAGGGACCATCGCGCAAAACAAAAAGGCGCGGCACGACTACTTCATCGAACATCGTTTCGAGGCCGGACTGGTCCTGGCCGGCTGGGAAGTAAAGAGCCTGCGGGCGGGCAAGGCACAACTGGTAGACAGTTACGTGCTGCTCAAGGATGGCGAGGCCTGGCTGTTCGGCAGCCATTTCACCCCGCTGACCACCGCCAGCACCCACGTCATCGCCGACCCGACGCGCACGCGCAAGCTGCTGCTCAACCAGCGCGAGCTGGAAAAGCTGTTCGCCGCCGTGCAGCAGAAGGGTTATGCCTGCGTCTGCCTTTCGCTCTACTGGAGCAAGCACCTGGTCAAGTGCGAGATCGCACTGGGCAAGGGCAAGAAGGAATATGACAAGCGGCACACCGAGCGCGAGCGCGATTCCGACCGGGAATTGCAGCGCGCCGTGCGGACCAAGGGCAAGGAAGACTGACCGTCCTGCCCTGAAGCCGTCATCGCCGGTACTCCGGTTCCTGCACCATCGCTGCAGGAACCGGAGCACCGGCGATTTGCATCAGATGCCCTTGCGCCGTTCGGCCCGGGCCACTCGCTGTACTTCCTGACGCACTTCCTCAAGCACCTCCTGCACATAGAGAATGTGCTGGCTGGAGACCTCACGCGCGTCCTCCGCACGCCCTTCGATAATCGCCAGGTACAGGTCACGGTGCTGGCTGATCAGCATCTCGCGGGTTTCCGTGCGCTGCTTGTACATGCCGCCGATATTGGTCACCACGTTGCGCTTGAGCAGGTCGAACAGGCCGCGAATGGTGTGCAACAGCACCGCGTTATGGCTGGCCTCGGCAATCGCCAGGTGGAACCGCGCATCCGCCGCCCCCTCCTCGCTGCGGCTGTCGTCATTGGCATGGGCGTAGCAATCCTGCAGCTCTTCGAAGGCCTGGGTCAGGCGCTCGCGATCCACCGGGGTCGCCCGCAACGCCGCGTAATAGGCGCAGGACGCTTCGAGGGTATGGCGGAACTCCAATAGATCGCGCTGGGCCTCGGGATTGTTTTCCAGAAGATGCAGCAGTGGGTCGCTGAAGGTCGAGCCCAGGCCTTCCACCACATAATTGCCGCCGCCCTGGCGGCTGATCAGCAACCCCTTGGCGGTCAGCTTCTGGATCGCTTCACGCAGCGATGGGCGTGAAACCCCGAACTGCTCGGCCAGCGTCCGCTCGGCCGGCAAGCGCTCGCCCGCCTTCAAGGTGCCTTCGAGAATCATCGCTTCCAGGCGCTCGACTATATCGTCGGACAAACGGCGCTGGCGTATCTGGTCAAACCCCATCACTCACTCCCCAGCCTCCGACCCATCGTCGGGGGGCTCTATTCTGGCCTATTCACGCCGCGCCAACACCTGGCAGAAAGCAGACATTTCCAGCGATCAGATGCGTTCCCGCGCCCGCTTCCGACAAAAGTTCTAGGGCGGCAAATTGACACACCGAGCATCGGGCTTTTACCCTAGCCAACAGCGATTGTAAATTGGTCTTACCAATTAACCAAGTCGCTAGCAGTGCCTGACCAACAACAATTAGGGGCCACCCCACTATGCAAACCTGGCAACAGCTCTATAGCCCGCTTGGCAGCCTCGGCCTGTCCGCTCTCGCCGCCGTCATCCCGATCGTGTTCTTCTTCCTGGCTCTGGCCGTGTTCCGCCTCAAGGGACATGTCGCCGGGAGCATCACTCTGGCCTTGTCGATCCTGGTGGCGATCTTCGCCTTCCAGATGCCCGCCGACATGGCCTTCGCTGCCGCTGGCTATGGATTTGCCTACGGTCTATGGCCCATCGCCTGGATCATCGTCGCCGCCGTATTCCTCTACAAGCTGACCGTGAAGAGCGGCCAGTTCGAGATCATCCGCAGCTCGGTACTGTCGATCACCGACGACCAGCGCCTGCAGGTACTGCTGATCGGCTTCTGCTTCGGCGCCTTCCTGGAAGGTGCCGCAGGCTTCGGCGCGCCAGTGGCGATCACCGCCGCCCTGCTGGTGGGCCTGGGCTTCAACCCACTGTATGCCGCGGGCCTGTGCCTGATCGCCAACACCGCGCCAGTGGCCTTCGGCGCCCTGGGCATCCCGATCATCGTCGCCGGCCAGGTGACCGGTATCGACGCCTTCAAGATCGGCGCCATGACCGGCCGCCAACTGCCCCTGCTGTCGCTGTTCGTGCCGTTCTGGCTGGTGTTCATGATGGACGGCCTGCGCGGCGTCAGGGAGACCTGGCCGGCGGCGCTGGTGGCCGGCCTGAGCTTCGCCGTGACCCAATACTTCACCTCGAACTTCATCGGCCCGGAGCTACCGGACATCACCTCGGCCCTGGCCAGCCTGGTCGCCCTGACGCTGTTCCTGAAGATCTGGCAACCCAAGCGCAGCGCCGGCGCGCGCATTCCCGGGGTCAGCGCCGACATCGCCATCACCGCCAGCGCCGGCGGCTTCGGCCAGCCACGCAGCACCCTGGCCTCGCCCTACAGCCTGGGCCAGATTTTCAAGGCCTGGTCGCCCTTCCTGATCCTCACCGTGCTGGTCACCCTCTGGACCCTCAAGCCGTTCAAGGCGATGTTCGCCGCCGGTGGCGCGATGTACGCCTGGGTATTCAACTTCGCCATCCCGCACCTGGATCAGCTGGTGATCAAGGTGGCGCCGATCGTCACCACGCCCACAGCCATTCCTGCGGTGTTCAAGTTCGACCCGATCTCGGCCACCGGCACCGCGATCTTCTTCTCGGCACTGCTGTCCATGCTGGTACTGAAGATCGACTTTAAAACTGGTCTGACCACTTTAAAGGAAACCTTCTACGAGCTGCGCTGGCCGATCCTGTCCATCGGCATGGTGCTGGCCTTCGCCTTCGTCACCAACTATTCGGGCATGTCTTCGACCATGGCCCTGGTCCTGGCGGCCACCGGCGCGGCCTTCCCGTTCTTCTCGCCGTTCCTGGGCTGGCTGGGGGTGTTCCTCACCGGTTCCGATACTTCGTCCAACGCCCTGTTCAGTTCGCTGCAGGCCACCACCGCGCATCAACTGGGGGTCAACGACACCCTGCTGGTGGCGGCCAACACCAGCGGTGGCGTGACCGGCAAGATGATCTCGCCACAGTCGATCGCCGTGGCCTGCGCCGCCACCGGCCTGGTGGGCAAGGAATCCGATCTGTTCCGCTTCACCCTCAAGCACAGCCTGTTCTTTGCCACTATCGTCGGTCTGATCACCCTGGCCCAGGCCTACTGGTTCACCGGCATGCTGGTGCACTAGGCAATACTGATGGCGCCGCAAGGAATCGCGGCGCCAGTCATTCACCACCCGGTCTGCAAGGCTGCTGAAAGCTTGCTGGTTTATCTTTCGGCCGCCGCGACAGACGAATAACCGGGACCACCCGGAGACACGCCTGATGAGCGAGCTTTTCTACAACGCCGTGCCCAATGCGACCCGTGTCGCGCCACCTTTGGCCGAGCCCCGGCAGTACCCCGGCGCCAAGCCGGCGCGGGTCTACCTGTTCGGCACTTGCGTGGTCGATCTGTTCTATCCCGAAGCCGGGATGGATGCGATCCACCTGCTGGAGCGCGAAGGCATTCGCGTGGAATACCCACAGGGGCAAAGCTGCTGCGGACAACCGGCCTACACCAGCGGTTACACCGAGCAGGCGCGCACCGTGGCCCGCGCGCAACTGGCGCTGTTCGCCGGGGATTATCCGGTGGTGGTGCCCTCGGGCTCCTGCGCCGGGATGATTCGCGAGCACTACGCGGACTTGTTCAAGGACGAGCCCGAGACCCTGGCACAGGTGCAGGCCCTGGCCGCACGCACCTACGAGTTGGCCGAGTTCCTCCTGCATGTGTGCAAGGTGCAACTCAAGGACAGCGGTGAGCCGATCAAGGTGGCGTTGCACACCTCCTGCTCGGCGCGCCGGGAAATGAACACCCACCTGCACGGGCGTGAGCTGCTGTCACAACTGGGCAACGTGGAACGGGTAGAACACAGCCACGAAAGCGAATGCTGTGGCTTTGGCGGGACTTTCAGCGTCCGAATGCCGGATATCTCCGGCGCCATGGTCGCGGACAAGACCCGCGCCCTGAAGGACTCCGGCGCGCACCAGGTGGTCAGTGCCGACTGCGGCTGCCTGATGAACATCAACGGCGCCCTGGAGAAACAAAGAGAGGCATTGCGCGGCCAGCACCTGGCGAGCTTCCTCTGGCAGCGTACCGGAGGTGCCCGATGAGCACTCCCGAGCTGATTCCGACCACGACGGTGGCGGACGATTTTCGCACCCGGGCCCACCAGGCCCTGGGCGACCAGCAACTGCGCAACAACTTCCGCAGCGCCATGGATTCACTCATGGCCAAGCGGGCGGCATCGTTCAGCGATGCCTTTGAGCGCGAACACCTGCGCGCCCTGGGCAATGCGATTCGCGCCCGGGCGTTGTCCAAGCTGCCCGACCTGCTCGAGCGCCTGGAACAGAACCTGACCCGCAACGGTGTGACAGTGCACTGGGCGGAAACGGTGGACGAGGCCAATGGCATCGTTCTTTCGATCATCCGTGCTCACGAGGCACGGCAAGTGATCAAGGGCAAATCGATGGTCAGCGAGGAAATGGAAATGAACCATGTCCTCGCTGAACAAGGCATTGAATGCCTTGAGTCGGACATGGGCGAGTTCATCGTCCAGCTCGACCACGAGAAGCCTTCACACATCATCATGCCGGCGATCCACAAGAATGCCGGTCAGGTCGCGTCCTTGTTCCACGACAAACTTGGCGTGGAGTACACCAAGGACGTCGACCAACTCATCCAGATCGGTCGCAGGGTCCTGCGGCAGAAATTCTTCGAAGCCGATATCGGCGTCTCCGGCGTCAACTTCGCCGTGGCCGAGACCGGCACCCTGCTGCTGGTGGAAAACGAGGGCAACGGACGCATGTCCACCACCGTGCCGCCGGTGCATATCGCCGTCACCGGGATCGAGAAAGTGGTCGAGAACCTGCGCGACGTAGTGCCGCTATTGTCGCTGCTGACCCGCTCGGCCCTGGGCCAGCCGATCACCACCTACGTCAACATGATCTCCGGCCCGCGCAAAGAGCATGAGCTGGACGGCCCCCAGGAAGTGCACCTGGTGCTGCTGGACAACGGTCGCAGCCAGGCGTTTGCCGACAGCGAACTGCGCCAGACCCTGAACTGCATCCGCTGCGGCGCCTGCATGAACCACTGCCCGGTGTACACGAGGGTCGGCGGCCACACCTATGGCGAGGTCTACCCGGGACCGATCGGCAAGATCATCACCCCGCACATGGTGGGCCTGGCCAAGGTCCCGGATCATCCCAGCGCTTCGTCGCTGTGCGGTGCCTGCGGCGAAGTCTGCCCGGTGAAGATCCCGATCCCGGCATTGCTGCGGCGCCTGCGCGAAGAGAACGTCAAGGCCCCGGACAGCCCGCACCCGGTAATGCGTGGCCAGGGCAGCAAGTTCTCGCGCAAGGAGCGTTTCATCTGGAACGCCTGGGCGCGGCTGAACAGCTCGCCCACCCTGTATCGCCTGTTCACCCTGGCGGCCACCCGGTTGCGGGCGCTGGCCCCGAGCAACGTCGGCCCCTGGACCCAGAACCACAGTGCGCCAAAACCCGCCGCCCGGTCGCTGCACGACCTGGCCCGCGAGCACCTGGCCAAGCAGGAAGATCGCTGATGAGCGCCAAGCACAACATCCTCGCCAAGCTGCGTAACAGCCTGAGCGGCACCACGCCGATTGTGGATAACTTCGACGAGGCGCTGGTCACCGAGCCTTATACCTACACCGCCGAGCAACGCATCCCGCAGTTGCGCAAACAGATGGAAGCGGTGCACACCGAGATCCACCTGAGCCGCGCGGCCGAGTGGCCCGGATTGCTCGCCCGCCTGCTCCAGGAGCGCCAACTGCCCAGCCTGCTGATCGCCCCGGGCACCGCCCATGGCCAGCAGGTGCAGCAGCACTGGGCCGAACATCCCGAGCGGCCCGAGCTCAAGACCTACGATCGGCCAGTGGAAGAATGGAAGGCCGAGCTGTTCAACGACACCCCGGCCAGCCTCACCGGCACCCTGGGCGCCATCGCCGCCACCGGCAGCCTGATCCTCTGGCCGACCCGCGAGGAACCGCGGCTGATGAGCCTGGTGCCGCCGGTGCATTTCGCCCTGCTCAAGGCCAGCGAGATCCGCGACAACTTCTATCAGGCGCAGCAACAGATGAACTGGGCCGCCGGCATGCCGACCAACGCGCTGCTGGTTTCCGGCCCATCGAAAACCGCTGATATCGAGCAAGTCCTGGCTTACGGTGCCCACGGCCCGAAAGACCTGGTGGTGCTGATCCTGGAGGACCAATGAGCCTGCCGGCCACTTTTCTGCGTGACGCCCAGCGCCTGATTCCCCAGGAACGGCGCTTCGACGACCCACTCTCGACCCTGGCCTTCGGCACCGACGCCAGCTTCTACCGGCTGATCCCCAAGCTGGTGATCCGCGTCGAATCCGAGGACGAAGTGGTCGCCCTGCTGCAACTGGCCCAGCGCGACCAGGTACCGGTGACCTTCCGCGCCGCCGGCACCAGCCTTTCCGGGCAGGCCATCAGCGATTCGGTGCTGATCGTCCTCGGGGATAACTGGAACGCCCGGGAGATCCGCGACCAGGGCGCGCAGATCCGCCTGCAACCCGGGGTCATCGGTGCCCAGGCCAACGCCTGGCTGGCGCCGTTCGGACGCAAGATCGGCCCCGACCCGGCCTCGATCAACGCCTGCAAGATTGGCGGCATCGTCGCCAACAACGCCAGCGGCATGTGCTGCGGCACCGCCCAGAACAGCTACCACACCCTGGCCGGCATCCGCGTGGTCCTGGCCGATGGCACGCGCCTGGACACCGAGGACGCCGCCAGCGTCGCCGCCTTTCGCCACAGCCACGCTGCGCTGCTGCAACGCCTGGCGGAACTGGGCCGCGCCACCCGCGCCAACAGCGAGCTGGCTAGCCGCATCCGCCACAAGTACCGGCTGAAGAACACCACCGGCCTGTCGCTCAATGCCCTGGTGGACTTCGACGAGCCGCTGGAGATCCTCAGCCACCTGCTGGTGGGCTCCGAGGGCACCCTGGGGTTCATCAGCGCAGTGACCTACGACACCGTGGTCGATCATCCGCACAAGGCCTCGGCCCTGATCGTCTTCCCCGATGTGGAGACCTGCTGCAACGCGGTGACCGTGCTCAAGAGCCAGCCGGTGTCGGCGGTGGAGCTGCTGGACCGTCGCAGCCTACGCTCGGTGCAGGACAAGCCCGGCATGCCGGCCTTCGTCCGCCAGCTCTCGGCCAACGCCTGCGCCCTGCTGATCGAGTCCCGCGCGGCCTCCTCGTCGCTGCTGCATGAGCAACTGGCGCAGATCATGGATTCCCTGGCCACTTTCGCGGTGGAAAAACAGGTGGACTTCAGCGAGGACCCGCAGGAAAACGCCAAGCTCTGGGCAATCCGCAAGGACACCTTCCCGGCCGTCGGCGCAGTGCGCAAGACCGGCACCACGGTGATCATCGAGGACGTGACCTTCCCGGTCGAACAACTGGCCATCGGCGTCAATCGCCTGATCGAGCTGTTCGACAAGCACCGCTACGACGAGGCGATCCTGTTCGGCCATGCCCTGGAAGGCAACCTGCATTTCGTCTTCACCCAAGGCTTCAACAGCACTGAGGAAGTGCAGCGCTACCAGGCCTTCATGGACGACGTGGCACAACTGGTGGCCGTGGAGTTCGGTGGTTCGCTCAAGGCCGAGCACGGCACCGGGCGCAACATGGCGCCCTTCGTCGAGCTGGAGTGGGGCAGCGATGCCTACCAGCTGATGTGGCAGCTCAAGCGCCTGCTAGACCCCAACGGCATTCTCAACCCCGACGTAGTGCTCAGCGAGGATCCGCAGATCCACCTCAAGCACCTCAAGCCGCTACCGGCGGCCGATGAGATTGTGGACAAGTGCATCGAGTGCGGCTTC
Organism: Pseudomonas sp. KCJK8993; assembly: GCF_046230915.1. NCBI lineage: Bacteria > Pseudomonadati > Pseudomonadota > Gammaproteobacteria > Pseudomonadales > Pseudomonadaceae > Pseudomonas > Pseudomonas sp. KCJK8993. The sequence goes on along the minus strand of NZ_JBJJLO010000013.1, from coordinate 37,622 downwards.
TGCGAGCCGGTGTGCCCGTCCAAGGGGCTGACCCTGAGCCCACGCCAGCGCATCGTGATCTGGCGCGATATCCAGGCCCGCAAGCGCGCCGGCATCGACACCACGGAGCTGGAGGCGGCCTACCAGTACCAGGGCGTCGACACTTGCGCCGCCACTGGCCTGTGCGCCCAGCGTTGTCCGGTGGGCATCAACACCGGCGAGCTGGTGAAGAAACTGCGCAGCGAACAGGCCAGCCACGCCGGCACCGCCGACTGGCTCAGCAGCCACTTCGCCAGCACCTTGCAAGGCGCCCGCTTTACGTTGCACGTGGCCAATGGCGCACGCCTGCTGCTGGGCGCACCGCGCCTGGGCAAGCTGTCGGCGGGCCTGACCCGGTTGTCCAAAGGGCGGGTGCCACAATGGACCAACGCCATGCCACAACCGGAGAAAGCCATTCGCTTCAGCCCGGCCGCGCAGGATTCACGCCCACGGGTGGTATACCTGGCGGCCTGCGTGTCGCGGGTGATGGGGCCGGCGGCGGGCGACAAGGAGCAAGGCTCGCTGTACGAGAAGACCCGCGGCCTGCTGGAGAAAGCCGGCTACCAGGTGGTGCTGCCGGACAACCTGGACAACCTCTGCTGTGGCCAGCCGTTCGCCTCCAAGGGGTATGCGACCCAGGCCGAGGACAAGCGCCAGGAACTGATCGGCGCCCTGCTCCACGCCAGCCGTGGCGGCCTCGACCCGATCTACTGCGATACCAGCCCCTGCACCCTGCGCCTGGTACAGGACCTGGGCGACGTGCGCCTGGACCTCTACGATCCGGTGCGCTTCATCCGCACCCATCTGCTGGATCGCCTGGAGTTCACGCCCCAGGAAGCACCGATCGCCGTGCACGTCACCTGCAGCACCCAGCACCTGGGGGAAAGCCAGGCGCTGATCGAGCTGGCCCGGCGTTGCAGCAACAACGTGGTGATCCCCGAAGGCATCCACTGCTGCGGTTTCGCCGGCGACAAGGGCTTCACCACCCCGGAGCTCAATGCCCACTCGCTGCGCAGCCTCAAGGACGCGGTGCAGTACTGCAGCGAAGGCATCTCCACCAGCCGCACCTGTGAAATCGGCCTCAGCCAGCATGGCGGGATCGACTATCACGGGCTGGTCTACCTGGTGGACCGGGTCACCCGCGCCAAATCCGCCTGAGGCCCAGGGCGCCCGGCGACGGGCGCCCACTCCGGCCTTTTCGTACAAAAAGAGAACCCCGGCCCACGGGCGCAGTCCACTCTCCAGGCCCACGACAAAAGCGGGCCTCCCCCCTGTGATCCAAGGAGACGACCATGAAGCGCTCTGCACTGGCTGGACTGTTCATCACTGCTGCAATGTTGGCCTCACCGGCGTTCGCCGCCGGGCAAGAAGACCTGTGCCAGATCAACCTGCAAAAGATCCGCGACGCCAAGGTCAGCACCGAAGCCATGAGCTCGGACCTTGGCAGCGACATCGATGCCAAGGTCCAGCAAGCCACCGACGAACAGGCCAAGGGCACCGAGCAGGGCACCAAGAACTGCATCTCCCTGACCACCCAGGCGATCCAGATGTTGCAGAACAACACCAAGGGCGATCAGTAGCGCACCACCAAGGCCAACCTTCGGGTTGGCCTTCTGACGACGATTAGCGTAGAATCCACCAACCTGTTGTCGATGCATGACAGGCTCGGGGCCGTTTTGGATTCGACGCCGGTTGCGAAACTTTAGGTGCATGCCGAGTTGGTAACAGAACTCGTAAATCCACTGTTGCAACTTCCTATAGTTGCCAATGACGAAACCTACGGGGATTACGCTCTCGCTGCGTAAGCGGCGCTAGCCCTTCCCCCCTGGTACCTTCGGGTCCAGCAATCATCAGGGGATGTCTGTAAACCCGAAATGATTGTCATATAGAACAGAATCGCCGTGCAGTACGTTGTGGACGAAGCGGCTAAAACTTACACAACTCGCCCAAAGCACCCTGCCCGTCGGGTCGCTGAGGGTTAACTCAATAGACACGGCTAAGCATGTAGGACCGACAGCGGAGTACTGGCGGACGGGGGTTCAAATCCCCCCGGCTCCACCAAATGATCAAAAAAAGACGTCCACGGACGTCTTTTTTTGTGCCCGGAATCCGCCAAATCAAGGGCGATCCCAAACAGCATCGCCCCCTCCAGGCGATCATGCAGGGACAACGCTGAACGCTCTCCCTGCATCGTCCATCACCCTCAGTTCTTCACCGTCTCTTCCAGCGACAGACGGCCCAACGGGCTCTGCTGGAAGTGTTCGATGTTCTTGCGCGAGATGTTGATGTACGGGCTGTAGTAGAGGTCGATCCAGTTGACGTCCTGCTTGGCGATGGCTTGCAGCTCGGTGTACATCTGCTGGCGCTTGGCCGGGTCGGCCTCGACCCGGGCATCGGCCACCAGGGCCTTGACCTTGTCGTTCTTGTAGCGGGTCATGTAGTTCATGTTGGTGTCGTGCCCGAGGACGAAGGTGCTCTTCTGGTCGGGGTCGAGGATGTCGTTGGTCCAGTACATCACCGACAGGTCGTAGTCGCCGTCCACCAGCATCTGCCAGCTCTGGGTCGGGTCGACTTTCTGCAGGTTGGCGGTCACGCCCACGGCAGCCAGTTGCTGCTGGACCAGGACGGCGATCTGCTCGTCGGCCTCGTTGCCGGCATTGACCACGTAGTTGAGCTTCAGGTCCGAGGCCCCGGCATCCTTCAAGAGCTGCTTGGCCTTGACCGGGTCATAGGGGCGCTGCGGGTTGTTGGCGTTGTGATACAGCGCGCCCTTGGGGATGTAGGAATAGGCCACCTGGCCCAGGCCGAAGGTCACGGTGTCGACCAGGGATTTCTTGTCGATCGCCATGTCCAGGGCCTGGCGCACTTCGGGTTTGCCCAGCAGGCCGTGATCGTGGTTGATCAACAAGTGATCTTCACGGGTGGACGGGTCCATGTGGATCACCAGGTTCGGGTATTTCTTCAGGGTCTCGACCCGGGAGAACGGCACGAAGATCGCCGAGTCCAGCTCGCCGGCCTGGACCTTCAGCATGCGAGTGTTGTCGTCCGGGATGGAGATCCACTCCACGCCATCCAGGCTCACCTTGTCGGCCTGCCAGAAGTGCGGGTTCTTCTCCAGCACCACGCGCTCGCCGCGCAGCCATTCCTTGACGATGAAGGCACCCGAGGCCACGGGTTCCTGGGCATAGGCGTCCTCGCCGAGTTTCTCCATGGCCTTCTGCGACAGGATCGAGACGTTGGGCGTGGCCAGTTGCGCAAGGAAAGGCACGGACGGCGCCTTGAGGGTCACCACCAGGGTCTGCGGGTCGGTGGCTTGGGCCTTGTCGATGATCTTGTAGGAATCGCTCCACAGCGAGCCCTTGTTGTCGCGAATCCGCAGCAGGCTGAACGCGGCATCGCCGGCAGTGATCGGCGAGCCGTCGGAGAACTTGGCCGGACGCAGCTTGAAGGTGTAGGTCAGGCCGTCGGCGGAAACCTGCCAGCTTTGTGCCAGGCCCGGCAGCAGCTTGGTGCCGGTGTTGTCGACCCGCACCAGCACGTCGTAGACGTTGGCGAAGACCCAGCTGTCGCGGTTCTGTGCGCTCTTGATCGGGTCGAAGGTGGTGCTTTCCTCACGGCAACCGATGGTCAGCACCCCGGCCGCCTGGGCGATACCGGCGGCCAACGAACAGAGGGTCAAGGTGGCGGCGGTCAGCAACCGCAGGTGTTTCGAACGCATGGTCAAACTCCTTTTTGATGAACGTATTTCAAAGCACGGGGTCGGCGAGCACACATCGGTAGCTGTGCCCACCCAGGTCTCGATGGGGTGGCGGTGTTGCGGCGCAGGCGGGTCGGGCCTGCCGGCAGCGCGGGTGGAAGGCACAACCGCCTGGCAGTTCCAGGGGACTGGGCGGCTCGCCCGGCAAGGGTTCGCTCGCCAAGGGCCGATGGGGGTCGATATGCGGGATCGACTGCATCAACGCAGCGGTATAGGGATGGCGCGGGGCACCGAACACGGCATCGGTAGGCCCCTGCTCGACGATCTGCCCCAGATACATCACCGCCACCCGGCTGCACAGGCGCTGGACGATCGCCAGGTCGTGGGCGATGAACAGGATCGCCAGGTTCATGCGCTCGCGCAGCTCCAGCAGCAGGTTGATGATCTGCCCCTGGATGGACACGTCCAGCGCCGCCACGCATTCATCGGCGACGATCAAGCGCGGCTCCACCGCCAGCGCCCGGGCGATCCCCACCCGCTGGCATTGGCCGCCACTGAGTTCTCCCGGCTTGCGCCCGGCCAGTTCCGGGCGCAGCCCGACCAGGCTCAGCAACTCGTCGACCCGGCGCGCAATCAACGGCGCCGCGATCACGCCCTGTATCCGCAGCACTTCGGCGATGGCCTGGCCGATGCTCAGGCGCGGATTGAGCGCGGCATAGGGGTCCTGGAAGATCATCGCGGTCTGCCGGCGCAGGTGCTGGATATCCAGCTTGCGGCCGCGCGTCACGTCCACGCCATCGAACAGCACCTGGCCTGCGTGGATATCATTCAGGCGCAGGATGGCGCGACCCAAGGTGCTCTTGCCGCTGCCCGACTCGCCCACCAGCCCCAGGATTTCCCCCGGGGCAAGATGCAGCGACACCCCGTTGACCGCTTGCAGCCACTGCGGCTTGAAACCGAACAAACCCGTGCCGGGCGCGGCGAAGCGCACCTCCAGATCCTTCACTTGCAGCAGGCTCATGACGGGCTTCCAGCCAGCAAGGGGTAATGACAGGCCACCCGCGTACCCTGCCCCAGGGCTTGCATGTCCGGCAGCGCCTGCGCGCAACGGCTGCCCGGCTGGAGGCAGCGGGGATTGAAACGGCAACCCACCGGCAGGGCATCGAGCAACGGCGGCTGGCCGGCGATGGTGCGCAGCCGGGCTTCACCGGCGCCATGGGTCGGCTGGCAACCGATCAGCGCCGCGGTATAGGGATGTCGTGGATGGGCCAGCAGCGCCTGCTTGTCGCCGTGTTCGCAGAGCCGGCCGGCGTACATCACCGCGATGGCATCGCAGGTCTGGGCGACCACGCCCAGGTCGTGGGTGATCATGATGATCGACAGCCCATGCCGGTCGCGCAGGTCCAGCAGCAGGCGCAGGATCTGCGCCTGCACGGTGACGTCCAGGGCCGTGGTCGGCTCGTCGGCGATCAGCACCTGGGGATTGCAGCCCAGGGCCACGGCGATCATCGCCCGCTGGCGCATGCCGCCGGAAAACTCGTGGGGGTAGCTGTCGATCCGCCGCTGCGGGTCGGGAATGCCTACCTGGCGCAGCACATCGATGGCCTTGGCCCGCGCCTCGCGCCTGGAGGCACCCTGGTGCAGGCGGATACCCTCGGCTATCTGCTCGCCGATGCGCATCAGCGGGTCGAGATGACTGCTGGGGTTCTGGAAGATCATCCCCAGGCGCCGACCGCGCACGCTGCGCATACCGGCCTCATCCAGTTGCAGCAAGTCCTGGCCGGCCAGTTGCACGGCCTTGCCCTGGGCCCGCAGGTTCGTCGAAGGCAACAAGCGCATCAGAGCCCGACAGGCCATGGTCTTGCCCGAGCCGCTCTCGCCCACCAGGCCAAGGATCTCGCCCTCGGCCAGGTCGAATGACAAACGATCCACCAGGGTGACCTCACGGCCATCGTTTTGGGCGATCACGCTGAGTTCCTCGACACGCAATACCGGCGAGCTCATGAATGCCCCCCGACGTGCTCGGCGATGCCGTCGGCCAACAGGCTGAAGCCCATGGCCAGGGTGACGATGGCCAATCCCGGGAAAGTGCAGAGCCACCAGGCCGAGGTGATGAAGCTCTGGCCCTCGGCGACCATGGTGCCCCACTCCGCGGTGGGCGGCTGCACGCCAAGGCCCAGGTAGCTGACCGCTGCGCCATTGAGCAGCACCAGCACCGCGTCGGACATGGAGAACACGATCGAGCCGAACAGCGCATTGGGCAGCAAATGGCGGAACAGGATGCGCCCATGGCCGAACCCCAGGCTCTTGGCCGCCAGGACGAAATCGCTGTGCTTGAGCACCAGGATCTGCGAGCGGATCAGCCGCGCGTAGGACACCCAGCCCACCAGGGCCATGGCGATGTAGAAGTTGCTCAGGCCCGGCCCGAGGATGGCCATGATCGCCAGCATCAGCACCAGGAACGGGAAGGCCAGGATCACATCGATCAAGCGCATGCACACCGTGTCGAAACGCCCGCCGATGTAACCGGCCAAGGCGCCGATGCAGGTGCCGATGAGGAACGGGAACAACACGCCGATCACCGCCAGCTGCAAGTCGATGCGCGCGCCCCAGATCACCCGGGAGAAGATGTCGCGCCCGAAGTTGTCGGTGCCAAAGGGGTGGGCCAGGCTCGGCGCCAACAGGCGGATATCGGTGTTCTGCACGATCGGGTCGAAAGGCGCGACCCACGGCGCGCAGAACGCCAGCAGCAACCAGCCGCCGACAATGGCCAGGCCCAGCACCGTGGCCAACCGACCATTGCGCAAACCCAGGCCCAAGCGCCCGACAGGGATCGAGGCCTGGACGCTCATCGCATGTTCACTCGGGGATCGATCGCCACCGTCACCACGTCGGCGAGGAAGTTGACCAGCACCGTGGGACAGGCCAGCACCATGGCCACGCCCTGCACCACCATATAGTCACGGGTGAAGATGCCGCGCACCAGCAACTGGCCGATGCCGGGAATGGCGAACAGGCTTTCGATGACCACCGTGCCGCTGATCAGCCAGCCGATGTTCACCGCCAGCAGGTTGACCGCCGGCACCAGCGAATTGGGCAAGACATGCCGACGAAAGATCGCCCCTTCGGACAAGCCTCGGGCCCGGGCAGCAGTGGCGTGGTCGGCCTGCAGCTCCATGAGCATGCTGGCCCGCAGGTTGCGCACCAGCACCGCCGATAGCGCCAGGGCAATGGTCAGGCACGGCAGGACCAGGTGGTGCAGCTTGTCGGCCAGGGTGCGGCCATAACCCGAGACCGGGAACAGCCCCAACTGCACGCTCAACAGCAGGATCAGCATGATCCCCAGCCAGAACGCCGGCATGCCGAGGCCGGCGGTGGTGAACAGGCGGATCAGGTGGTCGCTCCAGCCGCCCTTGTTGCGCGCCGCCAGCGTGGCCAGGGGAATGGCGATCAACAGCGCCAGCAACACGCTGCCGGACACCAGCAACAGCGTCGGCTCGATGCGGCTGGCAATCAGCTTGAGGGCATCGACCTTGTACAGCAGCGACTGGCCGAGATCGCCCTTGAGCAGGTTTTTCAGAAAGTAGAAGTACTGCAGCCACAGCGGCTGGTCGAGGCCGTACTGGGCGCGGATCTTGATCAACGCATCCGGGGTACTGCGCGAGCCCAGTAACGCCCGTGCCGGGTCGCCAGGAATCGAGCGCACCAGCACGAAGGTGATCAGGCTGATGCCGAACAACACCGGCAAGAGCTGCAGCGGGCGCGACAGGATGAAGCGATAACGCGCCAGGTTCATGCACTAGCTCCGGTGGCGCTGCAGAAAGTCCAGCAACACCGGGAAGTAGGCCTGGGGTTCTTCGTAGAACGGCATATGGCTGCTGTTGGGGAAGACATGCAACTGGGCATCCTTGAGCGCCATCTTCATGCGCATGGCGCAGGCCGGGGTCAGCTCGTCGTGCTGGCCGGTGGTGATCAGCACCGGCATCTCGAAGCCGGCCATCTCCTGGATGCGGTTCCAGTCCTTGAGATTGCCGGTATAGAGGAATTCGTTGGGGCCCTGCATGGTGACGTACGGCCCCATGTTCCAGTCGCCCAGGGAACGGTTCACCGGTGCCGGCCATTGGTCCAGGCGGCACACGTGCCGGTAGTTGAGCAGGGTGACCGCGGCCTGGTACTGGGGATGATCCAGGGTGCCCATGGCCTCGTGGCGCTGCATCATGGCCACGGTCTCGCTGCCCAGGGCGCTGCGTAGGCGCTCCAGTTCCAGGGACAGGTGCGGCAGGTCGCCGGCGGTGTTCTCCAGGATCAGGGTCTTGAGGGCCTGGGGATGATGGATAGCGTATTCGATCCCCAGCCAGCCCCCCCAGGAATGCCCCAGCAGGTGGACCTGGCCCAGCTCCAGGGTCTGGCGCACGGTCTCCACCTCGGCCACGTAGCGGCCGATATCCCATAGCGCCGGGTCGGTGGGCCGGTCCGAGGCGCCGGTGCCCAGTTGGTCGAAGGCAATCACCCGCAACCCGTGCTCCTTGAGCCAACCATGGCTATCGCGCAGGTAATCGCAGGGCAGGCCCGGGCCGCCGTTCAGGCACAACAGCACCTCATCGCCTTCGCCAAAGCCATAGGCCACCAGTGTGTGACCATCGACTTGCACTTCGTATCGCTGGTCTGGCTCGACTTCACGCCACATCCTTGTTCTCCATCTGGTCAATGCCCTTTTGGCGCAACCTTACCGAGGAAGCCGTACGTCCATAACCTAGTATTTCCTATAGGTTTGGCCTGGCAGTCCTTTACCCGGGCGTGGCATTCTACCGGCCCGATTTCAGGATTGAAATTGCCAAGGGAGCTGAATGGATGCAGACCAAGCTGTCTGATTTCAATGCCCGTCTCGTGCCCGGCAGGAGCCTGGACGAACAGATGGACAACGTATTGCGCATGGCCCGGGCGCTGGGCTTCGATGCCCTGGTCTACGACTACAGTCCGGTACCGCTGGACCACGAGGGAATACTCCTCACCCCTTCGGTGGTCAGGCTGCGCAACACCCCCGATGACTGGCAGTCGCTCTGGTGCCAGGAAGGCTTCTACCAGATCGACCCTGTCCAGCACGTGGCGGTCAATGCCGTTTCCCCTTTTGCCTGGTCCTATCGCCCGGAAGACGAGACGGTGCTGCAGCGGTTCATGGACCGCAACCACGCACCCGTGATCAGCTACCTGCACGATTCGCAGATGACCTGCGGGGTCACCGTGCCGATCCACCTGCCCAAGGGCGGCTTTGCCACCCTGACGGGGCTGCGCTCGGACCCCAGCGCCGGCTCCCTCGCCGATGCCCGCCAGGCCCTGGGGGATTTCACCCTGCTCTCCCACGCCCTGCAGGAAGCGGCCTTCCCGCTGCTGGCCAAGGAGTCCCAGGCCTGCCCGATCCACCTGACCAAACGCGAGCGCGAATGCCTGAAACTCGCGGCCGACGGGCTGACCGCGGGCGAAATCGCCAGCCGCCTGAGCCGCTCGCTGGCCACCATCACCCTGCACCTGACCTCGGCGATGCACAAGCTGGGCGCCAAGAACCGGGTCCAGGCCGTGGTCAGGGCCACCCACTACCGCCTCCTGGATAGCTGAGCCGGTAAAAACCTATCTGTTTCTCTAGTTATCCCAGGGGCTGGGCGCCGGTATCTTGTGTTGCAGGGTTTTTCACAGAGCGGCATGAAATGGAATTTCTCGCAACACGCGAAGGCTTCGCATCTTTTGGTCCCTACCAGACCTGGTATCGCATCACCGGCGACCTGGACAGCGGCTACACGCCGCTGGTGGTCATCCATGGCGGCCCCGGCTGCACGCACGACTACCTCGATGCCTTCAGCGACATCGCCAGCAGCGGGCGCCCGGTGATCCACTACGACCAGTTGGGCAACGGCCACTCGACCCACCTGCCGGAAAAGGACCCTGCGTTCTGGAACCTGCAGCTGTTCCTCGAAGAACTGGACAACCTGCTGGACCACCTGCGCATCAGCAACGACTACGCGCTGCTGGGGCAATCCTGGGGCGGCATGCTGGCCAGCGCCCATGCGGCCCGGCAGCCGGCCGGCCTGCGCGCGCTGATCGCCGCCAACGCCCCGGCGGACATGCGCACCTGGGTCGAGGAAGCCAATCGCCTGCGCCAGCTCCTGCCGGAGGATGTGCAACAGACGCTGCTCGAGCACGAGCGGGCCGGAACCTACGGGGCCGCCGAATACCTTGCCGCATCACGGGTGTTCTACGACCGCCATGTGTGCCGGATCAGCCCCTGGCCGGACGAAGTGGCGCGCACCTTCGCCCAGGTCGATGCCGACCCGACCGTCTACCACGCCATGACCGGCCCCAACGAATTCCACATCATCGGCAACACCAAGGACCTGTCCATCGTCGATGGCCTGCACCGGATCAAGGTGCCGACCCTGTTGATTTCCGGGCGCCACGACGAAGCCACGCCCACCGTGGTCAAGCCGTTCCTGGACCACGTCCCGGATATTCGCTGGGCGCTGTTCGAAGCCTCCAGCCACATGCCCCACATCGAGGAGCGCATGGCCTGCATGGGCACCGTGGTGAAATTCCTCGACGAATCCCTGGCCCACTGATCCACCAGCCCTCTGCCGGGCCTGGGCCGGCACCCAGGACTCAATCGTCAACCCTTGCAACCTCCAGAACGTCGAGCATGACCTGCTCCAGGATCTCGAAGAAACCTCTGATGTGCGCCTGCTTCAGCGCCTGAGGCCGAGTGACCAGATAGACCTCCATATCTGGAATTTCAAGATCCGGGAACACCTCGGTCAGGTCCCTCGCCAGAAGACGCGGCAGTACCGCCACACCCAGGCCGCGCCTCACCGACTCCAGTTGCACGGCGAACGAGCCCACGCTGATTTGCCCACGGCCCAGGCCCGCCGCCTTGGCAGCACGCATTTGCGGCAGCATATCCAGCGGAGGAAGCAAGGCGATGTTGGCCGCCGTCGCCAAGGTCACCTGCGGGAACCGCTTCAGGTAGCTGGCCTGGGCGAAGACGCCATAAGCGAGCTTGCCCAGGGGCCGATAGATCAACGAGGGCTCGCCCAAGTGCACGGTGCGCACGGCAATATCGGCCACGCCGCGAACGATTTTGTGAAAGTCGCCACTGACCAGAAATTCCACGGAGCAGCGCGGATGCAGGGCCGTAAAGCGACTTGCTGCCTCCAGCACACAAGAAGAAAACCCCTCTCCGGCACTGACCAGGACAGTGCCACACAGCTGCGCCTGCCCCCTGGACAGATCCGTCGCCGTTTGACGCCTCAAGCCGGCTTCCGCCGCCAGAGCCACTTCCACCAGGGACTGGCCACGCGCGGTCAGCCAACAGCCTTCAACGCCTCGCTCGACGAGCGGCTCACCCAGGGCCACTTCCAGTTGGGTCAGGCGACGGGACACCGTCGACGCCGCGATACCCAACAGCTGGCCCGCCTGCAGAAAACTGCCACGCCGCGAGACGGCCAGCAGCAGCCGGAGATCGTCCCAATTTGCCTGCAACGACATACCTTCCATGCCCCTTGGTTTGCATAAATGCAAAGCCATTATGCAGTAGTCGCTGTTTTTCAAGCACGGTCTCGCCGGTATATCTACCGGCCTTCGAAACCACTGGAATGCAATCTATGACGACAGGCCCCCACGACTACGCAGAACGCGCCGCTCGCGCCTTCAATCACCGTGACCTGGACTCGATGCTCGCGCTGGTATGCGAAGACTTCATCTACCTCGATGGCATGGGCATGCAAAGCGGTCGTGAATCCATGCGCAAACGGGAGACCGCCCTGTTCGAGGCGTTCCCTGATGCCCACGTGACCCTCACGCCCTTTATCGTCGCTGACGACCGGCTGGCCCTGAGCGCCCTGTTGACCGGCACCTTCACCGCCCCTCTGGTACTGCCGGGCCGGGTCATCCCGCCTCATGGGCAACCGGTGGCCGTGCGCTACAGCGCACACTTCACCTTCACAGACGGGTTGGCCCGCCGCGAAGAAGTGTTCTTCGACAGCGCAGCGTTGATGTCCCCTGCCGACCAGCAGGAGGGTTGAGCCATGGGTACTGTATTCGTGACAGGTGCCACCGGCTTGCTGGGCTACAACCTGGTGCGGGAACTGGTCGCCCGTGGCTACACCGTCAAGGCCCTGGTGCGCTCAAGAGCCAAAGGTGAGCAGCAGTTCAGCGATCTGCCGGGGGTGAGACTGATCGTGGGCGACATGGCCGACATCGAGGCCTTCGCACCTTCGCTGCGAGGCTGCGATACGGTGTTCCACACGGCGGCGTTCTTTCGCGATAACTACAAGGGTGGCAGCCACTGGGCAACCCTGGAAAAGATCAATGTCACAGGTACACGAGACCTGCTGCACCACGTCTACCGCGCGGGCATACGCCGGTTTGTCCACACCTCTTCGATTGCCGTGCTCGACGGCGCCCCCGACACCTTTATCGATGAGACCTGCCTGCGCGCCGAAGCCGATGCGGATGACTACTACCGCAGCAAGATCCTCGCCGACCGCGAGGTCTTGAGCTTCCTCGACACCCATCCGCAGATGCATGCCTGCATGGTCCTGCCCGGCTGGATGTGGGGCCCGGGCGACAGGGGCCCGACGTCCTCGGGACAGTTGGTCAAGGATGTGTTCGACGGCAAGCTGCCCGGGCTGATCCCGGGCACCTTCTCTGTGGTCGATGCCCGTGACGTGGCCTGGGCCCAGATTTCCGCGGCCAAGAATGGCCGGCGAGGAGAGCGCTATCTCGCGGCGGGTCGAAACCTGAGCATGCGTCAGTTGGTGCCGCTCCTGGGGCGTATTGCGGGCGTCAAGACCCCTACCCGGCAACTGCCACTGCCCGCGTTGTACCTGTTGGCGGCGGTGCAGGAGGTCTACGCGCGCCTGACCGGCAAGCCCGTCTTGCTGAGCATGGCCACGGTGCGCCTGTTGGTACGCGAGGAGAACCGGACCAGCTTTAACCACCGCAAGAGTGAACAAGAGCTTGGCGTGAGTTTTCGCGCGCTGGAGCGAACTGTTTCTGACACCGTGGCCTGGTATCGGCAACATGGCGGGTTCACGAAGACCAAGGACGAAGGCCAGCAGTGAGCAAGACAATCATCCTGATGCGTCACGGCCAGCCAAGGATCGCCGCAGCCGAAAAGATCTCAATGCTCGAGATGAAGGACTGGATCGCGCAATACAACCGATCCGAAGTCATCCGCGCCCCTGCGCCGGAAGCCAGCCTGCAACTCGCCGCCACCGCCAGCACCGTTGTTTCAAGCAGCGCGCCTCGTGCCCTGTCTTCCGTCGAGGTACTCGGGCTGCAACCTGCCGTGGTCGACGCGCTGTTCTGCGAAGCACAACTGCCCCATGGTGGCTGGCGATTTCCCCGGTTATCGCCGTTTACCTGGGCCTTCATCTTTCGCGTCCTGTGGCTGTGCGGCTATTCGAGCAACGTCGAATCCTTCGGTGCTGCAAAGCAGCGTGCCAGCGCCGCCGCTCAACGGTTACAGGCTCTTGCCGGCGATGAACCGGTGCTGCTGCTCGGTCATGGCGTCATGAATCGGATGATTGCCAAGCAACTGCTGGCAAGCGGATGGACTCGCCAACAGCGTAGTGGCAGCCGCTATTGGAGTGCGTCGGTGTATCACTACGCAGGTGTCTAAACGGTGCTCGCCACAGCACGATCTGTCACGCGGTAGCTTGTGAGTCGGGGCTCAGCGCTCCGACATCACCACCATCACTTCCGCATCCTCGTTTCCCTCGGCCAGGTAGATATGGCCGATGCTGCTGTTGAAGTAGGCGGTTTCCTGCGGCCCGATGCTCACCTGCTCCCCCGTCTCGAACTGGATGCACACCCGCCCGGACAGCACCAGGGCGAACTCCTGGCCGGGATGGCGGATGTAGTCCTCGAACTGCTGCAACTCACGGGCGAAGATCCGCGCATACATGGGCGTCATGTTGCGCCCGGGGAAATCACCGGCCATGGGGTGGTAGTCATAGTTGCCGGTGCTGTAGCCCGGCGCGTCGGCGATGGTGGTGCTGACCACCGTGGGCTGCACCGCCCGGCTGGCCATGGCCGACGGGGCGAACAACTGGGCGATATCGACACCCAGGGCCCGGGCCGCCGCCGCGAGCTTTTCATAACTTACCGAAACCTGGGCCAGCTCCATTTTTGACAAGGTCGACAGCGCCACGCCGGAACGCTCCGAGAGCTGCTTGAGGGTCAGTTTCTGCGCCTTGCGGATGCTACGCAGGCGCGCGCCGACCTGGGTCCGGTCGGTCAGTGGATGGGCGGGGGAGCACGAGGTGGGCTGGGCTCGGTCGGCACTCATGGAGGCTCTCTGTCAGGCGGATAAGGACTGCCACGACAGGAGCCGGGGCAATGGCGAAATATTACCCCATGATCTCCGGTTGACTGGAAAATTCTCATATCTTAGATTTCTCTTATGCGAGAATTTTTCTCGCGACCTTTTTTCGGACAATGAAGGTAGTTCGCCATGCACGACACCCCATGCTTCGACTTCGTCATCATCGGCGGCGGTATTGCCGGCGCCTCCCTGGCCTACCGCCTGGCCGGCCAGGCCAGCGTGCTGGTGCTGGAACGCGAATCGCAGCCGGGCTACCACGCCACGGGGCGCTCGGCGGCGATGTTCATGGAGGCCTACGGTACCCCGCAGATCCAGGCCCTGACTCGCGCCAGCCGGGCCTTCTACCAGCAACCGCCGGAAGGCTTCAGCGAGCACCCGCTGCTCGAACCCCGGGGCTGCCTGTATGTCGCCAATCACGAACAGCTGGAGCAACTGCAGCAGACCTACGACGAAACCCGCGCCCGTTCCGCCAACGTGAGCCTGATCGACACCGACCAGGCCCGGGCGCTGGTGCCCTGCCTGCGTCCCGAAACCACCGCCGGCGCCATGCTGGAAACCGCCGCCCAGGACCTGGACGTGCACGCCCTGCACCAGGGCTTCCTGCGGGCCATGCGCCGCTCCGGCGGAACCTTGCAGTGCGACGCCGAGATCGTCGAAGCCTTGCGCGCAGACCGCCATTGGAACCTCACGCTCAAAGATGGCCAGCGGCTGCAAGCCCGCAGCCTGGTGAACGCCGCCGGTGCCTGGGCCGACGAAGTGGCCAGGTTATGCGGCGTGGCGCCCATTGGCCTGCAACCCTGCCGGCGCAGCGCCTTCACTTTCGAGGGCCCGCAAGACACCGACTTCAGTCGCTGGCCGGCGGTGATCGGCATCGATGAAAGCTTCTACTTCAAGCCCGATGCCGGCCAGTTGCTTGGCTCTCCGGCCAATGCCGACCCGGTGCCGCCCCAGGACGTGATGCCCGAGGAGCTGGACATCGCCACCGGCATCTACCACATCGAGAACGCCACCTCGCTGAACATCCGCCGTCCGCGCCACAGCTGGGCCGGCCTGCGCTCCTTCGTCGCCGACGGCGACCTGGTGGTGGGCTGGGACGACGAATGCGAAGGATTCTTCTGGCTCGCCGCACAGGGCGGCTACGGTATCCAGTCGGCCGCCGGCGTCTCGCAACTGGCCAGTGCCCTGCTGCTGGGGCAACCGATCCCCGAAGAGCTGTTGAGCCAAGGCGTCGATCCGCAGCGCCTGGCCCCTGAACGCTTGCGTTAATCCAAAAACCCCGTCCACGAGGAATATTCCATGTCCAACGAAATCCAGCGTTACCCCAGCTCCCTGCCCCTGCCCTTTTCCAGGGCGATCCGGGTCGGCGGCTTCCTGTTT
Organism: Pseudomonas sp. KCJK8993; assembly: GCF_046230915.1. NCBI lineage: Bacteria > Pseudomonadati > Pseudomonadota > Gammaproteobacteria > Pseudomonadales > Pseudomonadaceae > Pseudomonas > Pseudomonas sp. KCJK8993. The sequence goes on along the minus strand of NZ_JBJJLO010000013.1, from coordinate 22,158 downwards.
CTCTCCGGGCAGATCCCCATGAGCGCCGAAGGCGAAGTGGTACGGGGCGATATTCGCATCCAGACCGACGCGGCCATGCAGCGTATCGGCGACACCCTGGCCGAGTGCGGCGCCAGCTTCGACCAGGTGGTGAAAAGCACCGTCTGGATCACCGACATGCAGCACTTCGCCGGCTTCAACGAGGTGTACCAGGGCTACTTCAAGAACGGTTTCCCGGTGCGCTCCACGGTCGCTGCGCAACTGGCGCTGGGTGTGGACGTAGAGATCGAAGTCCAGGTCTGGGTCGGGGACAACTGAGCCACCCGCCCAACCTTCAAGTGCGATGCCCAGGATGACCACGACCCTCCAGCGCCGTGGCGTCCTCCTTACATAACAAGAACAATCCGAGGCCAATCGTCATGAAAGAAAGTCTGAAGATCGCCGGCGCCTTCGTCGGTGTGATTGTCGGGGCGGGGTTCGCCTCCGGCCGGGAACTGCTGCTGATGTTCGTCGACTTCGGCGTCTGGGGCCTGCTCGGGGCCGTGGTCAGCGCCGCGCTGTTCACCTTCCTCGGCATGGCCCTGGCCAGCCTCGGCAGTCGCTTGCGGGCTGCCTCGCACAAGGACGTGGTGCATGCCCTGTGCGGCCGGCACCTGGGCGCCCTGGTGGACTTGATGATCACCTTCTTCATGTTCGCCGTGACCGTGGTCATGCTCGCCGGCGGCGGGGCCTTGCTGGAGCAGCAGTTCGGCATCCCGGCGATCACCGGCAGCGTGCTGGTCACCCTGGTGGTAGTGGCCATCGTTTGCCTGGACGTGCACAAGGTGATCGGCATGATCGGCGCGGTGACCCCGTTCCTGATCGTCACTGCCGTGGGCATCGCCCTGTATGGCGCCGCGACCCGCCACCTGGACTTCCAGCAACTCGACCAGCTGGCCGGCCGGCAGCAGGCCGGGGCCAGCCACTGGCTGCTGGGCGCCCTGCTCTACGTCTCCTACAACATCGTCGCCGGCGTGCCGATCCTGGCGATCATGGGTGGCGCGGCCAAGGGCGAGAAACAGGCCATGTGGGGCGGCATCCTCGGTGGCGCGCTGCTGGGCCTCTTGATGCTGGTCATGAGCCTGGGCCTGTTGTCACGCCTGGACAGCGTGGCGGACCTGCCGATGCCGATGCTGTCGATCGCCAACGAGGTCTCGCCGCTCCTGGGCCTGCTGATGGCGCTGATCATCTTCTGCATGATCCTCAATACCGCCGTCGGCACCCTGTACTCCTTCTCCGCCCGCCTGTTGCCCGCCGGCACCCGGCAGTTCCGCCTCGGTTCCATCGCCGCCGGGGCCCTGGCCTTCGCCGGCAGCCTGGTGGGCTTCATCAGCCTGGTGGGCCAGGTCTACCCGTTCTTCGGCTACCTGGGCTTCCTGCTGATCGCCGCCGTGGTCATCGGCTGGCTGCGCCCACGGCGGCTGGCCATGGCGTAAGGCGCCAGTTCGGATAGGCTCGGTACAAGCCACAAAAGCCCGGCCTGAACCGACAGCGGGTGCCCGAAGGCACCCGCTGTCTCGTTGCACCAGCCCTACGGCTGAACCGGCTCGGCCTGCGCCAGGGCATGCACCGAACCACCGGCCAGCTTGCGCAGGGTCACGTAGAACACCGGGGTCAGGAACAAGCCCAGGAGCGTCACCCCGAGCATGCCGAAGAACACCGTGATCCCGGTGGCGGCGCGGATTTCGCTACCGGCGCCCGTACCGATCAGCAACGGCACCGCCCCGGCGATGAAGGCCACCGAAGTCATGACGATCGGCCGCAGGCGCAAGCGACAGGCCTCCAGCGCTGCGTCGACGATGCCCCAGCCCTGGGCCTCCAGCTCCCGGGCGAACTCCACGATCAGGATCGCGTTCTTGCAGGCCAGGCCCATCAACACCACCAGCCCGACCTGGACGAACACGTTGTTGTCGCCGCCGCTGAGCCACACCCCGCTCAAGGCCGCCAGCATGCACACCGGCACGATCAGGATCACCGCCAGGGGCAGGGTCCAGCTTTCATAGAGCGCCGCCAGCACCAGGAACACCAGCATCACCGCCAGGGGGAAGACCACCAGCGCCGCATGGCTCTGGGTCACCTGTTGATAACTCAGGTCGGTCCACTCCAGGACGATGCCCTTGGGCAGCACCTGGTCGGCGATCTCCTGCAACTTGACCAGGGCCTGGGCCGAGGACAGCTGCTTGGGGTTGGCATCGCCGATCATCCCCGCCGCCGGATAGCCGTTGTAGCGCACCACCGGGTCCGGGCCGAAGGTGTGGGTGACGGTGATCATCGCCGCCAGCGGCACCATCTCGCCCCGGTCGTTGCGCACCCGCAGCGCGCCGATGTCCTCGGCGCTCTGGCGATAGCGGGCGTCGGCCTGGGCCATCACCCGGTACACCCGCCCGAACAGGTTGAAGTCGTTGACGTAGGCCGAGCCCAGGTAGACCTGCAAGGTGTTGAACACATCGCTCAGGGCCACGCCCTGGGCCTTGGCCTTGACCCGGTCGACCTGCACTTCCAGCTGGGGAATGTTGGCCTGGTAGGAGCTCACCGGGAAGCTCATGCCCGGAGTCCGGGCCACGGCCGCCTGGAAGGCGCTCATGGCCCCTTGCAGGGCGCCGTAGCCCAGGCCCTCGCGATCCTCCAGGTACAAGGCGTAGCCCGAGCCGTTGCCCAGGCCCTGGATCGGCGGCGGCAACAGCGCATAGGCGAAGCCTTCATGCAGTTGCGACAGCTTGGCGTTGAGCTCGGCGTTGATCTGCGCGGCGCTGCGGGTGCGCTGGTCGAACGGCTTGAGGATGATGTACGCCGCCATGACGTTGGGGGTGTTCGTTCCCTGCAAGGCGTTGAGGCCACTGAAGGCTGGCGCCATGTCCACGCCCTCCACGCTCAGGGCCGTGTCGATGACCTTGCGCGTCAGCTCGTCGGTGCGCGCCAGGGAGGAGCCCTCGGGCAGCTTGGTGCCGGCGAACAGGTAGAGCTTGTCCTGGGTCGGGATGAAACCGCCGGGCACGATCTGGAACAGCCACACCGTGGCCACCAGCAACAGGCCGTAGATCGCGAAGACACTGCCGCGATGACGCAAGATCCCGGTGACCGAACCCTGGTAGCGCTCGGAGCTGCGATTGAAGAAGCGGTTGAAGACCTTGAAGAAGCCGCCCAGCAGGCGCTGGATCAGGCGTTCCAGGGGGTCCTTGGCGGCATCGTGGGGCTTGAGCAACTTGGCCGCCAGCGCCGGCGACAAGGTCAGCGAGTTGATCGCCGAGATCACCGTGGAGATGGCGATGGTCACCGCGAACTGCTTGTAGAACTGCCCGGTGACGCCCGAGAGGAAGGCCATGGGCACGAATACCGCGCACAGCACCAGGGCGATGGCGACGATCGGCCCGGAGACCTCCTTCATCGCCCGGTGCGCGGCTTCCCGCGGACGCAGGCCCTGGGCGATGAAGCGCTCGACGTTCTCCACCACGACGATGGCGTCGTCCACCACGATGCCAATGGCCAGCACCATGCCGAACAAGGTCAGGGTGTTGATCGAGTACCCCAGCAGGTAGAGCCAGGCGAAGGTGCCGATGATCGACACCGGCACCGCCAGCAGCGGGATGATCGAAGCCCGCCAGGTCTGCAGGAACACGATCACCACCAGCACCACCAGGATCACCGCTTCGATCAGGGTGTGCTGCACCGCGGCGATGGACTCGCGGACGAACACCGTCGGGTCCCAGATCGCCTTGTAGGCCACGTCCTCGGGGAAGTTCTGCGCCAGCTCGTCGAACTTGGCATAGACCGCATCGGCCACCTGCAGGGCGTTGGCCCCCGGCAGCAGGAAGATGCCCACGGTGGCCTGCTCCTTGCCGTCCAGGGAGGCGCGCAGGGTGTAGTCGCCGGCCCCCAGCTCGATGCGCGCCACGTCGGCCAGGCGCACCACCTGGCCGTCCCTGCCGGACTTGAGCACGATATCGCCGAACTCCTGCTCGCTGCGCAGGCGCCCGCGAACGTTGATCGACAACAGGAAATCGGCTTTCTGCGGCGATGGCTCGGCCCCCAACTGGCCCGCCGAGACCTGCACGTTCTGCTCGCGCACGGCGCCCAGCACGTCGGCCGCCGTCAACCCGCGGGACGCCAGGGCATCGGGGTCCAGCCACAGGCGCATGGCGTAGTCGCCGGAGCCATAGACCCCGACATCACCGATGCCGGGCAGGCGCGACAGGGCATCCTTGACGTGCAGGGTCAGGTAGTTGCGCAGGTACAGCGAGTCGTAGTGGCCTTCCTTGGAATACAGGCTGACGTACATCAGCGGGGTCGGCGACTGCTTCTGGGTGGTGACGCCGTATTGCCGCACCTCCTCCGGCAAGCGTGACAACGCCTGGCTGACGCGGTTCTGCACCCGCACTGCCGCGGCGTCCGGATCGATGCCGGGGCTGAAGGTCACGGTCAGGGCCAGGGTGCCGTTGGAGCCGGCCACCGACTTCATGTACATGATGCCTTCGACACCGTTGATCGCCTCCTCCAGGGGCACCGCCACCGACTCGGCGATCTCCTTGGGGTTGGCGCCGGGATAGGTGGCGCGGACCATGACGCTGGGCGGCACCACCTCGGGGTATTCCCCGGAGGGCAGCAGCGGGATCGAGATCAGTCCCAGGGCGAAAATGATGATCGACAAGACAATGGCGAAGATCGGCCGGTCGATGAAGAACTTCGAGAAATCCATGGTCCGTCTCCGTCAGTGGGCCGACAACGCCGGGGCATCTGGGCTCAACGACGGTTTCGCGACGGGCGGCGCCACCTCCTTGGGGCGGATCGGCATGCCGGGGTAGAAGATTTTCTGCGCGCCGCTGACCACCACCTGGTCACCTGCGGCCAGGCCCGACTCGATCACCCGCAAGCCATCGAGCAAGCGCCCGAGGGTCACGTCCTTGCGCACGGCCTTGTCCTCCGGCCCCCGCACATACACGTACTTGCGGTTCTGGTCAGTGAGGATCGCGCGATCGTCCACCAGCAGCGCCTGGGTTTCCCCGGCGCCCTCCAGGCGCACCCGCGCATACAGCCCGGGGGTCAGCTTGCCCTCGGGGTTGGGTAGCACCGCCCGGGCGCGGATGGTGCCGGTGGTGGCATCCACCCGGTTATCCAGGAAGTCCACCTGGCCACTGAAGGGAAAACTGTCGCGCTGGCTGGCCAGGCCGACCCGCACCTGATGGGCCAGCCCCGGGCGCGCCCCCGCCCCGGCCTGGTCGCTGTAGCGCAGGAAGCTGTGCTCGTCGGCATCGAAGTAGACGTATATCGGGTCCTGGGACACCACCGTGGTCAGCACCGTCTGGTCGGCCTGGGCCAGGTTGCCGGCGGTGATCTGCGCCCGCCCGGCACGCCCGGCGAACGGCGCCCGCACCTGGGTGAACCCCAGGTTGAGCCGGGCCATGGCGACATCGGCCATGGCCGCATTGACCTGGGCCTGGCCCTGGCCCAGGGAGGCGCTGCGGATATCGCCCTCCTCGCGGGAAATCGCCGCCTGGCGAACCAGCGCCTGGCCGCGCTGGTCCTGGGCCCTGGCCAGGCGCAGCGAAGCCTGGGCCTGCTGCAGGCGCGCCTCGGCGCTGGCCAGGGCCTCGCGGTAAGGCCGCGGATCGATCTCGAACAGCACCTGGCCCTGGCGCACCTGTTCACCATCGCGAAACGCCACGCGGTCGACATAACCGCTGACCCGTGGCCGCAGGTCGACGGTGTCCACCGCACTGATGCGCCCGTTGAACTGGTCCCACTCGCGGATAGTGCGCAAGGCCAGGGTACTGACCTCCACCTCCGGAGCCTGCGCCGCCGGGGGCGCCTTGCTTTCACCACAGGCCGCCAAGGCCAGGACCACGCCGTACAACGCCACACCTCGCGATACACCACGGGCCCGGTAGAGAACTCGCTGGGCTGAATTCACGAACATGCACTCCCCGACAATCGAACATTGGTTTTTTTGCTGCCGGCACGGTACAAGTTAAAGTCAACTTTAAGTAAAGCCCTCCCAGGAGCGAGCATGTATTCCCAAGGCGATCCCCACCTGACCATCACCGAAATCGCCCGACGCAGCGGGGTCAACGCCTCGGCGCTGCGCTTCTACGAGTCCCGCGGGCTGATCAATTCAGCCCGCTCCGGCAGCGGCCACCGGCGCTATCCACGCTCGGTGCTGCGGCGTGTGGCCTACATAGTGTTCGCCCAGCGGGTGGGCTTCTCCCTGGAGGAAATCAGCGAGCAACTCGACGGCCTGCCCAACAACCACGCCCCCATGGGCGAAGACTGGCAACGCCTGTCCGCCACCTGGAAAGCCCGGGTGCAACAACGCATCGCCGAGCTGGAACGGCTGAACATGAGCCTGGAGGAGTGCATCGGCTGCGGCTGCATGTCCATGGACCACTGCAAGATGAACAACCCGGGGGACATCTACTCGCGCAACGGCAGCGGCGCCCGGCGCTGGATCGGCGACGAGAAGATCGATGTGGAGGCGTTGCGGGGGGAAGCTTGAATTTCTGGCAACTCACTGGCTATCGGGGCTGCCAGCGTATGCCTGGAGCTAGCCGAAGGTTCTCATGAACGGCTCGGCACACTGCCTGATTGCGGCGACGACCTGGGGCGCTTGTTCAACCCATTCTGGCGAACGGGCCAACACCCGCTCCACAACTTGTAGTTGCTCGCGAATGACCTCTTCGGGCCGCGCTACATCACAGACCCTGGCAAATTCCAGCAAGCCTTGGCGCGAAGAGAACAGAGACTTGTTGCCAAGCAGATCCAGTGCCAGGACATCTTCCGGAATATACGCCGTGGTATTGACGATGTCGTAGGCCGGCGCAAGCCGTGCGTTGCGCTGGGTAGGGTCGGAGTACAACAGGCCGAAATTCTTCAGGTGGGCATCGCCATTACCCACGATGCAACTCAGGCTTACCATGGCAAACAGCTGGGCCAGCGAGGCCCGCACCTGCTCGGGCGCACAGAACAGGCGGACTGCCTTGGCAATCGCCGAATAACTCTTGCTGTACTTCTGTTCGGTGCCCAGCCCCATCAGCGCAGCCATGTCCTCGAACCCCAGTGGATCGAGCCGCTCGTCCCGATCGAAGCGACGCATGACGAACAATTTGCCGTTGGCGGATAGATAGAACTCCGGAACCGCAATCCCCGCCTCCCGGGCCATGGACATGCAAAGAAATTCGTTGATCGCCAGCCCTGGAAACTCATCCCGGCCACTCTTGATGATCAAGTCGGAAGTCTTCGAGGTAAAACGCGGTGACATGGCGTCCTGCTGCTCAGGCACCAGCACCTTGGGCTGAACGCCCGAGATACCGGCGCGCAGGATGTAGCGATCCACCAGGCCAGCGAAAATATCCTCGGCGCCGTCCCAGGCCAGGATTTCCTCAAGCCGTTCTCCGGCAAACTGCTGGCGTTGCAAGAGCGTATCGATTTCAGGGGAATGCACCATTACCCGGCCGATGGGAGAACTGCTGCCAGACAGGGCCAACAGCAACATGGGATCGATGCTCACCAATTTGGCCAGACGGTTGCGCAACTGCTCCAGCACATAACCTTCCGGCAGGTTCATCTGGAAAATCGGGTGCAGTTCGCGGTAGCGGTATTCCTCCAGGCGCACAGGCATCAACAGACTGATAGCGGCCTGGGCCACAGCGTCTTCGTGGTAGCGAAACAGATAGTCCCCGACGGTAGTGAAGACCTTTCCGCTCCCTCCCTCTGGCGTTGCGACTTGCAGCATGGCCGGCTTCACTCGAACACTCCCTGGATCTCATCCAATGTGGGCATGGCGGCAGGCATCAGCGTGAACTCACAGTCCAGGGCTGCCAGTACTCGTGCGTAAGCCATCATGCCCACCGACAAATCGCCCTTTTCGATGGTTATGACTTTCTGCCGGGTAATGCCCGCCAAGGACGCCAAGCTGGCCTGGGTCAACCCGCGGTTCAGGCGGCGCTGGCGAATCTGCTCGCCTAGACGCAATGCAATGAGCGCATGATCCATGTTCTATATACGTAACAGTCAAACATTAAAGTAACGTATACATTACCTATAAAAAAATCAAAGCGACTCAGACCAGTTGCATTCCAGGCCCCAGGAGAAGCGGCTCCTGACCATCGGCGATACGGATTCCAGCCGCTATTCCTGACTTCTACGAACAACTGTATTGAGCATACCTGCCTGTTTCCCCCAGGCCGCGCCACGTACCTTGGCCCCACTGCAACTTGCCAAGGACTTTCCCATGTTCAATCGCTTGATCCTGCCCTTCACCCTGCTGTTTGCCATCGGTGCGGCCCATGCCGCCGATACCCAGAAGTGGTACCCCTCCAAATACGGCGCGCAAGACGAGATCGGCGCGGCCAACCTGCTGGATGCCCAATCGGTGCTCGATGCCGCAAAGCTGATCAAGACCGGCAAGACCTACCCGCTGGCGGTGCCCATCGACAAGAACCTGCCGGCCTTCCGCCACCGCAGCTTCCACCTGACCAACGTGCAACCCGGCGAAGCCGGCGGCACCTCCCTGGGCCCCAACCAGTTCACCTTCAACGATGAACTGGTGGTGGGCTGGACCGGGGTCGGCACCCAGCTCAACGGGATCGGCCATATCGGTATCGACAACGTCTACTACAACGGCAATCGCGCGGCGGACTTCGTCAGCGTCGAAGGCGTGAAGAAGCTCGGTATCGAGAAGGTACCGCCGATCGTGACCCGGGGCGTGGTGCTGGACATGACCGCCGTCTACGGCAAGGCCATCGTCCCGGAGAAGACCGAATTCACCGTCGCCGACATCCAGAAAGCCCTGGACCGGCAAGGCGTCAGCATCCGCAAGGGTGACGTGGTGCTGTTCAACACCGGCTGGCTGGAGCTGATCGGCAAGGACAAGCAGAAATTCCTCGCGGTCGAGCCCGGTATCGGCATGGAGGCCGCCAAGTGGCTGGTGGACAAGCAGATCGTGGCCTTCGGCGGCGACACCTGGGCCTCGGAAATCTACCCGGCCAAAGATGGCCAGGAGTTCCCGGTCAACCAGTACATGCTGGCCAAGAACGGCATCTACAACCTGGAGCTGATCGACAGCCGCGCCCTGGTGCGGGACCAGGCCTGGGAGTTCATGTTCGTCCTCGGCCAACCGCTGTACAAAGGCTCGACCCAGGTCAACATCAACCCGGTGGCGATCCACTGATCGACTGACCCGGGTACGACCCGGCCGCGCCCTCCCCCGGAAGGCGCGGTTTTTTTATCGCCCTTGCTCAAAGCGGGCGCTCCATGACCAGGGTCCGCTCCTCGCCGTCGAACTGCTCGCGCACCGTGCGAAACCCCAGGCGCGCATAAAAACCTTCGGCGGTGATCGAGGCCGGGACGATCAACGACTGCGCGCCGGCCTCCCTGGCCGCTTGCTGCAAGACGGTCATCAGTTGCCGGCCGACACCGCGCTTATGCCAGGAGGGCTCGACGAACAGGGTACGCACCACATTGGCGTCCAGGCTGGCGGTGCCCACCAGCACGCCATCGACCCAGGCGACGAACATCCGCCGGCGCTGCATCAGCTGCAGCACCCCGGCGGCGGTGAAACCGTGCCGGACCCGTTCGATCACGCTTGCCGGATAATCCCGGGCATTGCTGGTGAGCAGCGCCGCCAGGATCACCTGGCTGATCCGCGGGGCATCGGCCGCTGCGGCTTCCCGTACCTGACACTGCATGAGCGCTCCCTGCCTGGCCCTGGTCAAAGGGCCAAATTACGTTGTGGAGCGCCGGCTGCCAAGGCGCTAGGGCAACCGGAACACCAGGCTGGCATTGTCGTTCAGGCGCCCCTCGTACACCGGCTGGAGCTGTTCCAGCGAGGTGCCCCGGAGCCTCTCGCGCTCCTTGCGTGTCACTATCACCCAGGAGCCGTGGGGCAACCGGTCCAGCTGTTCCGGAGCATCACCCATGACGAACAGCGGACGCTCGTCGTAGTCCAGGTTCATCATGTAGCGCACCGCCCCGGTGTCCTGGCCGAGGTCGAAGAACACCAACGGCCCTGGGCGTTCGGCACGCAAGCGCTCGACCTGGGAGACGAAGCCCCGGGTGTCGTATTGCCGGTCCTTGGCCGGGTCCAGCACCGATACCAGCAGCCACCATTGCGCCGCCAGGGCCAGGCCACTGAGCACCACCAGGCGGCGTCCCTGGTCTGCCACGGTGCGCCGCCAGTGATACAACGCCAGCGCTTGCAGCAAGGCGAAGATGACGACCAGCAACGGCATCGACACCGGCGGCCAGTAGCCGTGCTTGTGCCAACTGTGGCGCAAGACGAACAGCACCAGGATGCACAGCCCCGGCAGCAACGCCACCAGCCACTGGTAGCCCTGGCCCAGGCGGGCCATCCCGCCCTTGGCGTTGAGCAGGCCATGGGCCGCCACGGCAGCGAACATCGGCACCATGGGCAGGATGTAGTAGGCGCGTTTGAAGTGGGGCAGCGATAGTCCGACCAGGACCATCAGGCCGCAAGCCCCCAGGCGCAGTACCAGTTGCAACTGCGCGTCGACATGCCGTCGCGCCCACTGGCGCCGGAGCCCCCAGAGGGTCGCCAGGGCCAGGAGCACCACCGGGAAATAGCGATACAAAGCCAGTTGGAAGTAGAAGTAGAACGGCTCGCCGCTTTCATCCAGGCGCCCGCGAACCTGCATGTCGTAGACCTGCTGGACAAAACCGTCACCGCCGCTGATATAGGCAAGCTTCATCAGCAGCCACCAGCAGCCGGCCAGAAGCGCCAGCCCCGCGATGCCGTAACCCACTACACGCCTGAACATCGCCTTGCGCGCTTCTGGGGTACGAGCATCGCCCAGCAACCAGTAGAAGCAGATCACGCCACACACCTCCACCAGCCCCAGGGGCCCGCGGATGGCGAAAGCCAGCACCAGCAGCGGCAACACCGCCAGTTGCCGCCACCGCGAGCCCGTCTGCTCGCCAGTGTGCAGCAGGTAGAAGGCGCCCAGGCACAACAGGGAAATCATCTGGTCCAGGCAAACCGAGCGCGACTTGTCGAGCAACTGGCTGGTCAACGCCGTGAGCAGTACCGAGAGCAAGGCCCAGGTTCGCCCCTGGGGCGCCAGCAGGCGATACAACAGGGCCAGCACCCCGGCCGAGGCCAGGGCCGTGGGCAGGATATTGGCCAGGTGGTTGGGGGCGCCGAACGCCTGGGCGAACAGGTAGCTGAGAAAGGTCGCGGTTGCGGGGTAGTCCGGATAGGGCTGGCCATAGGTGGTGGGAAACAAACTGGCACCGTGGCGGAACATCTCCTGCAGGAAAAACGCCCAACGCCCATCGAAGCCCTGGGGCTGCTCGTCCCAGATGCCCCAGGTGAACAACACCAGCGCCACCAGGTAGACCGCCCAGGACTCGACACCGAAACGCTTTTCTCGAACCATCTTCGCTCCACCAGAAAGTGCCGTTGCCAGGGCTCGGCGCAAAGCAGGCAATGTTGCCGGAGCGGGTACTGAACAGTGCCTGAACGACCCTTGAAAACCGCTGCGCTTCTTCAGCGGGCCAGCGCCAACCGGCGCCAGCGCACCTGGCCCACCACCAGCGCCAGCAGCACCAGGGCCATGGACAGCCCGTCGTCCAGGCTGATGCCTTGGCCCAGCAACAACATCGAGCCCGCGGTACCGAACAGCGGAATCAGCAGCGACAAGGGCGCCACCCGTGATACCGGGTACTCGCGCAGCAGCAGGTTCCACCCCCAGTAGCAGAAGTGCGTCGCGGCATAGACCTGGAACAACAGCGACAGCACGGCGGCCCAGCGGAACGGCCCAAGCACTTGCACGAACGGCGCCGGGCCGTGGGCCAGCCAGGTCAGCGCCAGCAACGGCAGCGGCGCGAAGAGACTGGCCCAGACCACGAAGGCGAATACCTCGCGCACCCCGCAGCGCTTGATGATCACGTTGCCCAGGCTCCAGCTCAAAGCGCTGGCCAACAGCAAACCATAGCCCTGGCTGGTGGCCTGCCCGGGGCTGGAACCGATGATCCGCAACAGGCCCCAAAGGGCGATCGCCATGGCCAGCCACTGTGCCGGGCGCAAGCGCTCACCGAACAACAAGGCTCCCCAGCCCAGGGAAAAGAACGCGCTGAACTGGATCAGCAACGACGCGGTGCCAGGGGCGACACCCTGGTCGATCCCCAGGTTGATCAAGGCCCACATGGCCACGCCGAAGATCAACCCATAGGCCACCAGCCAACCCATGGCCACCTGCGGCCGTGGCACCAGGAACACCCAGGGCAACGCCGCCAGGGTGAAACGCAGGGCCGTGAGCAGCAATGGGTCGATGCTCGCCAGTCCGAGCTTGGTGATGGGAAAGTTCAGGCCCCACAAGGCCGTCACCAGCAAGGCCAGGAGCCAGTGTTTGTTCTGCATGTCGCACGATCCGTGGAAAGCGGTCGTGGGCCAGTCCCCGACCGGGTCGCCACTATCGCCGCTCGACCTGCTGGCCCGCTTGCAGTATCAGGTCAGATACCAGTAAATTCGGGCCATGCCACCCATCACCCTCGACCCGTACCAGGATTCCCCCCGGGATGCGCTGGTCACCGCCACCGACTACCAGGACGGACAGCACTTCGCCGAGCACCAACATCGGCGCGGGCAGTTCGCCTACGCCGCTTGCGGGGTGATCAGCGTATTCACCGACCAGGGCAACTGGGTGGTGCCGCCACGCCGGGCAATCTGGGTTCCCGCCGAAGTGCCCCACGCCATGCACATGAGCGGCTCGGTACTGATGCTCAACACCTATGTCCACCCGCAGGCGGCGCAACGCCTGGGCCTGCCGGGGCATTGCCAGGTGCTGGAGGTTTCCGAGCTGCTGCGCCAGTTGCTGCTACGTGCCGTGGACGTTCCCGCGCACTACGCCACCGAGGGGGCCCACGGCCAGTTGATGGGCCTGTTGCTGCACGAGATCGCGGCGATGGCGCCGCTGTCGCTCAATGCCCCGCTCCCCGCCGAACCGCGCCTGATGAAGGCTTGCCGCAGCCTGCTGGAACAGCCGTCGCTGCAATGGCCAGTGGATGAAATGGCCCAACGGGCCGGCATGAGCCGCCGCACCTTCACCCGCCTGTTCCGCCAGCACACCGGCATCAGTTTCGTGGAGTGGCGCCAGCAAGCCTGCCTCTTGGCCGCCGTGGTACGCCTGGGCAATGGCGAACCCGTGACCCGGGTGGCCATGGACCTGGGCTATAGCAGCCCGAGCGCCTTCACCGGGGTGTTTCGCAGGATATTGGGGCAGGCGCCCAGTCGCTACTTCGCCCGGGACCGGGCCTGAAAGGCCGCAGGCCCGGCAGTTGAACGGCCAGGCCCGGCCTGCGAGATCCGCGCTACAGGAACACGGCGGACAACATGCCCAGCGCGCCCAGGCAGAAGCCGATCAGCGCGCCGCGCCCGGGCATCTGCTGGAACAGCGCCCAGATCACCAGCGGTTCCAGGAGCAGCAGCGAAGTCACCGAGACCACGGTGACGATCCAGATATCCCCTACCGCCATGTACCCCAGCCAGTAGGCCGCCAGCAGGCACAGGCCGCCCAGGCACATGATCAGCACTGGCACCAGGAGCCCGCTGCTCCCCGTGTCGCCGGCATGGGCCAGCCGCGCCACCACCACTTCACTGTAGATGGCGCAGAACTCGCCCAGCACCATCAGCCCTACAGCAGAAACTCCGAGTAATTCTTTGGACATGAAACAAACCCCTTCGTATTGAGAGCCCGATTTTTCAGCTCCCAGGCATTGATCGCTCCGCTGACGGAGCCGGCATGGCAATGCACAGGGGTACGAGGCAACTCGGTTACGTTGAGGAACTTGTTCATTTCCATCTCCTTTTGGGTGACTGACACCAACAGGGTTCACAGCCCTGCTTGTATAAGTGATTTGCTCCCCCGGTGTCATCCGCTCGTGAGCCTCCCTCACAAAAAAACCACGCAAACTCCACAGTCCACCCGCGCACTTGCCGATAGCCTGGGTCGGTCATCCTCAATCTGCAGGCAGCGCCTACCATGTCCCAGCCGTCCCTCCCTGTTCGTACCGTACGACCCAGCGAATGGGTCGCCACCTACTTCATCGGCGTCGCGGCGCTGGCCCTGGTGCTGACGCTCACGCTCTGCCTGATAGTGCAGGTCTCCAGACGGGATCCGTGGAGCGACCTGGGCAGTTCGATATCGTTCTACGTGACGGGGCTGCTGCTGAGCACGGTGGTGATCGGAATCAGCGCCGCACTGCCCAGTGCCCTGTTCTTTTGGCTGGCCCAGCGGTTTGCCTGGCACCGCCTGCCGATCTACTTGCTGTGCGGCGCCCTGGCCGCCCTGCCCACCATTGCGGTGGTAATGACCTTGCTTTTCGGTTCCTTCAACCTTTCATCCAACGCCCCCGGCGTGCTCCGCTATCTGCCTGAAGCGCTGCTGTTCAGCGCTTCGGGAGCCTTTCTGGGGGGCATCTTCTGGTGGCGCAGCGGACGTCACCTGCGCTGACGCCATTCCCAGGGACCGGCTTGCTGGCGAAAAGACACGGGCCATGACCTTGGCCAGCCCACCTACCTGCTCAAGCGATGTTTCCATGTCCTCGACACCCCCAACCCAACGTACCGTGCAACCTGAAGACTGGTTCGCTGCCTACTTCATCGGCGTCACCGCCCTGGCCCTGGTCCTGTCGGCAGGGCTCATGCTGATGATGCTGGCCGGCGCCGGTACCGTGCGCTGGACCGAGATTGTCCAAGTGCTGTTCATGGGCCTGCTGACCCTGGTGGCCAGCGGCCTGGTGATCGCTATTCTCACAGCCCTGCCCTGCGTCCTGTTCTTCTGGCTGGCCCATCGTTTTGCCTGGCGCAACGTGCTGATCTATCTGTTCTGTGGTGCGGTCTTTGCCTTGCCGACCATTCCCGTGGTGATGCCCCTGATGCCCGACTCCTATATCGACCCGCCCGAAGATCCGCCAGTGCCCAGCCTGCTGGAAAACTGCTCGTCCATGGCGCCGCTGTTCAGCACTTCGGGGGCATTCCTGGGGTTGATATTCTGGTGGCGTAGCGGGCGTCACCTGCGCTGACCGGTCAGTGACCGATACCGGCATCGGGATCATGGGCCACCACCACCTTGCCGGGCTGGCCGCCCAGCTCCACCTGCCCATGGGCCAAGAGCAGGTTATCCACGGTAAAAGGGCTCAGGACCTCCCGCAGGGTGCAGCGGATAACGCCCTGGTCCAGCAGCTGCGCCACACGTTCCAGGATGCGATGTTGCTCGTGCATGTCCGGGGTCTGGAACAGCGCCCGGGTGAAGACCATCTCCCAATGCAAGGACACGCTCTTGCTCTTGAGCGGTACGGCATCGAAAGACTGATGATCGTCGATCAGCGCGATATGCCCATGGGGCTCGATGATCTCCACCAGCTCGGCGAAGTGCTCTGCGGTGTGGGCCAGGGCCGCGATATGGGTCACGCCCGGCAGTTGCAACTGCGCCAGCTGCGGCACCAGCGGGCGGGAATGATCCAGCACATGCTGGGCTCCCAACTCCAGGCACCACTGGCGGCTGGAGGGCCGCGAAGCAGTGGCGATCACCGTCATGCCGGTCAACTTGCGCGCCAGCTGGATCAGCATCGACCCCACGCCACCAGCCCCGCCGAGGATCAGCAAGGTCCCCTGGCTGGCCAGATCGCCGGGCACCCGGGCCAAGCGCTCGAACAACAACTGCCAGGCCGTCAGCGAAGTCAGTGGCATCGCCGCCGCCTGGGCGAAGGACAGGCTCTTGGGCTTGTGCCCCACCAGGCGCTCGTCGACCCGGTGCAACTGGGCATTGGCGCCATCGCGAGTGAAAGTCCCGGCATAGAACACCGTGTCGCCCGGTGCGAACAGGGTCACCGCACGGCCCACTGCACGCACCACCCCACTGGCATCCCAACCCAGGACCCGCACGCTATCGGGCACCGCCACCAGCCCCGCCCGGACCTTGGTATCCAGCGGGTTGACCGATACCGCGCGCACCTCCACCAGCAAGTCATGAGGGGCGGGCGACGGTACTGGTCGTTGCTGCTCGAAAAGGGCCTGGGGATCGGTCAGATCCGACCCTGGAAGATAGTGGATGACGTGCATTGCAAGGCTTTCCCGAAGACTGAAAGCGCACACTTAAATCCTTCATGCCCCATCGGCACAAGTACGGTACTTTTGCGTACCAGCTACGCAAAAGGGTCGTCAGGCAATGAAGAACAAGCACTACCAGGACATTCCCGGATGCCCGGTCGAGGTCACCCTGGACCTGATCGATGGACGCTGGAAAGGAGTGGTCCTGCACCAACTGCTCAACAATGACTACCTGCGCTTCAATGAACTGCAACGTCGCCTGCCCGGGATTTCCCAGCGCCTGCTGACCAAACAGCTGCGCGACCTGGAAGCCGCCGGCCTGGTACTGCGCACGGTGTACGCCGAAGTCCCGCCGCGGGTGGAATATCGCCTGAGCGAAGAAGGTCGCTCGCTGCAGCCGGTAATCGAGGCGCTGTCCGCCTGGGGCCAGGGACGCATAGCCCGTCTGCAACAGGCCGCGAGCGCCTGAACACTGGAACCTGCATGTCCTCTCGCCTGCCCCATCCCTCAAGATTCGGCATTTTCTAGGGATCGACCCTGTTGGGCTGGTCGGCGCTCGAATCGAGCGATCCACCGATGGGCGTCGCTTGCGGCCAGCTTTTCGTCCCCCCGGCCTATGCCGCGCTCCAGGAACAGGTGCGTACAAGCAATGGCACAGACCAGAGCGACCTGCACCTGGTGGCCTACCACCTCGGCCCCCCCTGCCGGCCATGGCAGTGAGCATCCTGGACGCAGACGCCCGACTGAACCGACGCACCTGCCCAGTGGGATGCCGACGGCAAAACCTCCTACTTATTCACAATTCGTTAAGACTCGCCTGCGTATACTCCGGCGCTTGCCCGCAGCCCTCGCCTGCCTCCCGGACGCTCCCCATGTCACGACCTGCCCCATTGTTGTTCCTGCTGGCCTGCCTGCTGTTCTTCTTCGCCCTGGGCAACCATGAGTTGCAGGGCTCCACCGAAGCCCGGGTCGCCGGGATCGCCATGCAGATGCACCTGGATGACGACTGGGTCACCCCGCGCCTGTTCGGCACACCATTTTTGGAGAAACCGCCGCTGAGCCTGTGGCTCGATGCCGGCGCCATCCGCGCCTTTGGCGGCACGCCCCTGGCGGTACGCCTGGCCTCGGCCTTTGCCGGGCTGTTCAGCGTGATGCTGCTGTATGGCCTGTTGCGGCGTTTCGGGCGTCCCGCCGGGGTGGCGCTGATGGCCGGGCTGATGCTGGCGACCATGGCCAGTTACTGGAGCAACGTGCGCGGCGTGGGCGAGGATGCACTGCTGAGCCTGGGCGTGACCCTGGCCCTGCTGGCGTTTTTCCAGGCCCACCGGCGCCAGCAAGCACGACAACCAGTCCCCCTGGCCTGGCTGGCATTCGCCGCCGGGATCGCCATCGCTACCCTGAGCAAGGGGGTGCTGGGCCTGGCCATGCCGGGGGTGGTGATCTTCGCCTACCTGCTAGTGGACAGCCTGCTAGCCAGGCGCCTGGCCCTGGGCCATTGGCTGCGCCCTGCATTGCTGACCCTGCTGGGCCTGGTGCCCCTGGCGATCTGGCTGGCGCTGCTGTACCAGCGCGGTGGCCCGGCCGCCCTGGCGGAGGTGCTGTGGACCAACAGCGTCGGACGCTTCGGTGGCTCCTTCGTCGAGGCCGGCCACTACGAGCCCTTTTATTACTACCTGGCCAAGCTGCCCCAGGCCTTCCTGCCCTGGAACCTCCTGCTCTACCTGGGCCTGTGGCACTGGCGCAAGGAACTGGCGAACAACCGCTACCTGCTGTTCTTCGTGCTCTGGCTGCTGGCGCAGTTCGCCCTGCTGTGCCTGGCGTCGAGCAAGCGCACCGTGTACCTGATGTCGCTGACCCCAGCGGCGGCGGTTCTGGCGGCCGAGTACGGGGCGGTGCTGTACCAGCGCCTCGCCCGGCGTGCCGCGGGCAGTGGGTTCTGGAGCGCGGTGGGACGCCGACGCAAGGGCCTGGTCGTGGGGCTGATGAGCCTGGTGGTGGCCGCCTACCTGGCGAACGCCCAGTGGTTTGCACCACGCCTGGACCGTGAACTGTCGTTCGTGCCGGTAACCGACCAGATCATGGCGCTCGAGGCCGACGGTCACCCATTGGCGCTGTACCAGGCCAACGAACGCATCGCCGGGGCCAGCGTGTTCTACACCCAGCGCCTGCTCGGGGACCTGCAGACCGAGTCGCAACTCATGGCATTTCTCGCCGAGTCGCCCCGCCACATGGCGGTGCTCGGTGGTGCCGAGGCCCCCAAGCCACCACTGCAGATACAAAAGACGTTGATGGTGGGACGCCAGGCCTATTACTTCGTCAACCTGGCGCCCGCCAACTGACACAAGGAAAAACGGCACCCACCGGGGTGCCGTCGAGCTTGTCGGGCCGAGTAGGTCGCACCCGGCAAGCGCAGGATTACTGCGGATTCTTCAGCTTGACCACGTCACCGGACACCTTGGTGGTGTAGCCGTTGAGCACCCAGGCCCAAAACCAGTTTTCCTGGACTTGGGTATTGATCAGCGCATCGCCGCCCTTGGCCTTGATCGCAGCATTCTGGGCGCGCACGAAACGGCTGTTCTGCTGGATCGGGATGAACCCGAACAGCATGATCCCGGTAGCAGTCGCTTCACTGTGACCGATGACCGTGTACTGGCTGCTGTCCAGTTGCTGGGTTTTCATCGGGGTGCCGGTGCAGCCGGCAAGAACCAGGCCTAGACAGGCAGTGGCAACGACTTTATTGATGTACTTCAAGACACGACTCCATGGGGAAAAACGCCGGGGAATCATTTCCCGGGCGGCGGCACTCTACTCGGCAACTTGGCAAATAGCCATCACTCTGCCCATCCAGGAAATGTCTCCTTCCATCATTCCCCACCGCCATAGCTAACCCCCGTGGCGGTCGCAGGAGTTGGCGACACCTGGCGCGCACCTCTTCAGTTCATCGGACGCAATCCAGCGCAGCAGCGTGGGACCGATACAACACCTGGATGTAATAGTTCCCCGAAATAAGGGAGAGATTTCCTACTGCAAACATGAATGGACCTCTCCTTAGCATCGAACCGGCTTTATCTATAATTCCAAGGAGGTACCAAATGGACGTGAAAGACCTCAGCCTTATCGATGTTCGCCAACTTCCCCATTCGCTCCAGGCCCTTATCGACTGCATCGGACTGGAGAACGCCTATCGCCTGACCTGTGAATACGGCGGCCGTCCTAAATACATCCCCAAGCATGCCCAACGCACCACCCTGGCCCAGATCCTCCCGGCCGATGCCCTCGATGCCTTGATCGAGCGCTTCGCCGGCCTGGCCCTGGAGATTCCCAAGGCCGACCACTTCTGCCGGCAGATCCGCAACCAGAACATCCAGCTGGAAAGCTTGGGCGGGATTTCGCGTAGCGTCCTGGCGGACAAGTACGGCCTGAGCCTGAGGCAAATCGGCAATATCCGGCGCCTGGAGGCCAGCACTTCCCGCTGATCGAGCCCCTCTGGCCTGTGCCGATGAGGCGCCCGGCAGGCCAGGGCACCGTCCTTCCATGAAGAGCCTGGACGCGAATCGCCAGAGCCACGCCCACTCGGTGACCTCAGGGCTTGAGGTTCACCGAGCGCCAGTCGCTGGCCTCGATCGACCCGAGCATCTTCGGTGTGCCGTCCAGGGTGTCGGTGGAGACGAACAGGGCTGCGCCGTAGCCCAAGGTCGGTGTCGCCAGCTTCAAGTCACGTTCCAGTTGCGCCATGCACTCACTGTGAGTCACCAGCACCAGGTTGTGTCCGGCAACCTTATGCGCCAGGGCATCGCGCAACATGCTGCCCTTGCAGTTGAAAAGCCAGTTATCGCCGCTGCTGACCTTGCTGAACATGTAGCTGGCAGTCTGCGCGGTACGGGTCAGGGGGCTGTTGTAGATATCGGTCCGGGCCAGGCCCAGTTGCTCGAACCGGGCGCCGAGTGCCACCGCCACTGCCCGGGCACGGTCGGTGATGCCATCGGCCGGGCCCAGGCAAGCGGCATTGGAACGATCGCAGCGCTCCACATGGCGCACCAGGACGATCATGTCGCCCTTGGCCCAACCGCTGGCCAACGCCTCGAGTCCGCTCGCATTGCCATGGGCCAAGTCGGGAACCGCCGCCGGCTGGAGCAGGTACAGGCCCAGCAGCAGGGTCAGGCCCAGGCCCAGCAACCAGGCCAGACGCCGTTTGTAACGGGCCAGGGTACGCCCCGGGAATGGGCCCTTGGCCTGTGCCAATACCAGTCTTGTGGTCACGTTCCAGCCGCCCTTTAGAGAAATGATCCGGGTATCGAGCAGCTCGTGCCGAGCCAGGCGGGCCTGATGGCAGACGAGCTTCGCCGCATGCACGAGGGCAGCGACCGGCCAGACTCTAGGGTGGCGCCCGTGGGGCGAGGGTGAAATCGATGTGAAAAAAAGCTCAACGCCCAGCGGGTTCATCCCGCAAAATAGCCGTCAAACCCTGAAACATTGTCTTGGCGCAATGCCGACGAAATCGTTTCAGCTATGGCACATCCCGCCGATACACCCCCTACAAAACACCTTGCTGGTCACCAAGAACAACAATCTTCCGGCCAACTGAGATCAAGAAGCACTACGTTCCTGGAGGAATTCAATGAATAGCTGGTTCGCCAACATCAGCGTCAACCTTAAGTTGGGCCTGGGCTTCGGCCTGGTCCTGGCCCTGACCACCGTTCTTGCACTGACCAGCTGGACCAGCCTGGGCGGCATGATCGACCGCAGTAACTGGATGAGCGACATCACCCAGTTGAACATCGGCCTGACCAAGCTGCGGGTCACCCGCTTGCAATACATGCTGACCAACGGCGACGAGACCGCCGCGCAGAGTGTCCAGGCCACCCTGGACGACTTCAGCGCCCAGCAGAAGAAGCTCCTGACGTCATTCCAGAGCCCGGAAAACATCAAGCTGCTGCAAGGCCTGGGCGCGACCATCGCCGCCTATCAGGACTCGCTGAACAAGATGCGCAACGCCTACCGCACCGGCAACGCCGCGCGCCAAGCCATGAACCAGAATGCCGACGACGCCAACGACTTGATCAACGGGATCAACGAGCGGGTCAAGCAGATGCCCCTGAGCGACGAGCGTTTCGAGCAGTTCCAGGCCATCACCGAGGCCAAGGAAGCCTTCCAGCTGGCCCGCTATGAGGTGCGTGGCTACGTCACCACCAGCAACCCGGAGACCGAACAGAAGGCCGTCGCCCAGCTTAACGCCGCAATCACTGAGCTTGAGCAGTTGAACAAGCACTTCGGCCGCACCCAGGGCGATGCCCTGCAGCGCCTGGCCAGTGCCCTGACCCACTACCGCAGCTCGCTGCAGACCTTCAAGGCAGCCTTCTCCGACGCCGTGCAGGCGCGCAAGGAAATGACCGACCAAGGCGCCGACATCGTCGAGCGCAGCGACGCCCTGTACCAGATCCAGCTGGATCGCCGCGATGTCGAAAGCGCCCAGGCCCGTAGCCTGCAACTGACCAGCACCCTGCTGGCGCTGCTGGTGGGCGTACTGGCCGCGGTGATCATCACCCGCCAGATCACCCGCCCGCTGCGCGAGACCCTGGTGGTGGTCGAGCGCATTGCCTCCGGCGACCTGACCCAGGACCTGCACGTTACCCGCCGCGACGAGCTGGGCGTGCTGCAACAAGGCATCGCCCGCATGGGCGTGACCCTGCGCGAGCTGATCGGTGGTATCCGCGACGGCGTGACCCAGATCGCCAGCGCCGCCGAGGAACTGTCGGCGGTGACCGAGGAAACCAGCGCCGGGGTCAACAGCCAGAAAGTCGAGACCGACCAGGTGGCCACTGCCATGCACGAGATGACCGCCACCGTTCAAGAAGTCGCGCGCAACGCCGAGGAAGCCTCCCAGGCTGCGGCCGCCGCCGACGGCGAAGCCCGCGAAGGCGACAAGGTGGTGGCCCAGGCCATCGAGCAGATCGAGCGCCTGGCCAGCGAAGTGGTGCGTTCCACCGACGCCATGAGCATGCTGCAACAGGAAAGCGACAAGATCGGCAGCGTCATGGACGTGATCAAGGCCGTGGCCGAACAGACCAACCTTCTGGCCCCGC
>NZ_JBJJLO010000012.1:0-90877 GCF_046230915.1 Pseudomonas sp. KCJK8993 | reverse complement strand
GGTCTAGCTTTCAGCCTGGTCACCGTTTCCGCACAAGGATGTCTTCCATGTCCCAAGAGCTTGCCACCCGTTACCCCCTGGTCCTGGTGCCCGGCATGCTCGGTTTTGTCCGCCTGCTGCTCTACCCCTACTGGTACGGGATCATCCCGGCCTTGCGCCAGGGTGGCGCCCAGGTGTTCGCGGTACAGGTCTCGCCGCTCAACTCCAGCGAGGTGCGTGGCGAGCAACTGCTGGTACAGATCCAGCGGATCCTGGAGCAGACCGGCGCCGCCCGGGTCAACCTGATCGGCCATAGCCAGGGCGCGCTCACGGCGCGCTACGCGGCGGCCCGGCGGGCGGACCTGGTGGCTTCGGTGACGTCGGTGGCGGGCCCCAACCACGGTTCCGAGCTGGCGGACTACCTGCAGCGTCATGCGCCGGCCCACAGCTGGCGCGGACGCATGCTGAGCCTGCTGCTGCGTGGGATCTCGGCCTTGATGACGCTGCTGGAGACCGGCTATCGCGGGCCGAAGCTGCCGGCGGACATCCATGCTTCGCACCAGTCGTTGACCAGCGAGGGCGTGGCCCTGTTCAACCGCCAGTATCCACAGGGCCTGCCGACGACCTGGGGCGGGCAGGGCGCGGAAGAGGTCGCCGGCGTGCGCTACTACTCCTGGTCCGGCACCTTGCAGCCGGGCAAGACCAATCGTGGCGGGAACTTGCTGGACGGCTCGAGCCGCAGTTGCCGGTTGTTCGCCCGGACCTTCGTGCGCGAGGCCGGGCAATGCGACGGCATGGTGGGGCGCTACAGCTCGCACCTGGGAATGGTCATCGGCGACGACTATCCCCTGGATCACTTCGATATCGTCAACCAGTCCCTGGGGCTGGTGGGCAAGGGCGCCGAGCCGATCCGCCTGTTCGTCGAGCATGCCCGGCGCCTGAAGGCGGCCGGGCTTTGAGCCGCTGGTTCTTCAGGCTGCACGCAGGCGCGAGCCCAGCTCCCGGGTCCAGCGTTCGGACAGCACCACGCCGCCCAGGGTCAGGACCCCGCCCACCAGGTGGAACCAGGCCAGTTGCTCGCGCAGCACCACGGCGGCGATCAGCGCGGTGACCAACGGCAGCAGGTTGAAGAACAGCGTGGTCCGGCTCGGCCCCAGGCGTATCACGGCTTGCATCCAGGCCAGTGGCGCGAGCATCGAGGCCAGCAGGCAGGCGTAGAGCACCAGTGGGATGTTCTGCAGGGTCGGGCCGACTTTCGGCGATGCCAGGAACAGCGGCAGCAGCACCAGCACCGCGACCAATACCTGCAAGTACAGCAGTACCAGGGGGGGCAGGCGCAGCTGCCACTTCTTCAGCAGGGTGCTGTACACCGCATAGGCCAGGGTGGCCACCAGCATCATCGCGTCGCCCAGGTTGACCCCGTGCTGCAGCAAGCTGGCCAGGCTACCGGAGGACACCACCACCAGCACCCCGGCGAAGGACAGCACCGCGCCAACCAGGGCCCCGGCGGTCAGGCGCTGACCCAGCACCGCGATGGCCATGGCCAGGGACATCAGCGGCATCAGCGAAAGGATGATGCCCATGTTGGTGGCCGAGGTCTGGATGGCGGCGAAGTAGGCCAGGCTCTGGTACACCGCCATGCCCAGTACGCCGAGGACGAAGATGCGGCCAAGATTCGGGCGGATCACCGGCCAGTGGCGCCGCACCGGCCCGAGCATGAACGGGGTGAACAGCAAGCCCGCCAGCAGCCAGCGATAAAAACCGATCTCCGCTGGGAAGATGGCCCCCACCGCGAGTTTGTTGACCACGGTATTGCCGGCCCAGATGAAGACGGCCAGTAATGGATAAGCGTATTGCATGGAGACAGCCAGGAAGTGAATGAGGGCTGATTATCCTCCTGTCCGGATCAGCGCCTATACTGCGAACCGGACAACCCGCCCCTGTATCCGGACAGCATGAGCAAAAAACACATCGATCTGTTGGACTTCCACGGCCTGCCCGCGCCGGTGTACTTCCGCTATGCCGACTTCGCCGCCCACAGCCATGCCCTGGAGCACCGCCATCCCTGGGGCTGCCTGGAGTATTCGGCCCATGGCGTGATGCACATGGAGATCGCCGGCCAGCGCTTCATGTCCCCGCCCCAGTACGCGGTCTGGGTGCCGCCCTACACCGCCCACAGTTTCTATAGCAGCCAGCCGATCAACTATCGCGCGGTGCTGCTGGCGCCGGAGTTGTGCCACGACCTGCCGCGGCAGGGTTGCACCTTGAGCATCAGCGAGATCCTCAAGGCGATCCTCAAGGACTTCGCCAGCCGGGACGTGCAGATCCCCGAGGGCGCAGCCGACCAGCGCCTGGCCCAGGTACTGCTGGACCAGTTGCGCCAGGCTCCGGTGCATACCTGCTTCCTGCCCTATGCCAACCACCCCGACCTGTCGCGGGTACTCCAGGCGCTGCAGGCCGAGCCGGGCAACAACCAGCCGTTGGCCTACTGGGCGCAACAGGCCCATGTCAGCGAGCGGACCCTGGCCCGGCAGTTCGTGCGTGAGCTGGGCATGAGCTTCGGCGAGTGGCGCCAGCGCCAGCGGTTCCTGGCCGCGATCCAGGCCCTGGAGAGCCACCGCAGCATCCAGGAGATCGCCTTCGACATGGGCTACAGCACCGCCTCGGCGTTCATCGCGATGTTCCAGCGCCACGCCGGCTGCACCCCCGAGCAGTACCGCCGGGCGGGCCTGCAGAACAGGTGAAGGTGTAACAGGCTTTGTCTACACTGCCTGGGAGGCCGCGCCCATCGGTGCGGTGACAAGGAGAAAACTCCATGAAGATGTTGCGTATCCCGTTGCTGATGGTGGGCCTGCTGCTGTGCTCCCAGGGTTTTGCCGCCACCGCCCAACAGAACAAGATGACCACCTGTAACACCGAAGCCACCGCCAAGAGCCTCAAGGGCGATGAGCGCAAGGCCTTCATGAGTACTTGCCTCAAGGCTGCGCCGGCCGCCGCCGCGACGCCTTCCACGCCCCAGGAAAGAATGAAATCGTGCAACGCCGACGCCACGGCCAAGGCGCTCAAGGGCGATGCGCGCAAGACCTTCATGAGCGACTGCCTGAAGAAAAAATGATCGCGGCTCGATGGGGGCGGGGCGCCGAGAACCCGCTGGGTCCTGGCCCTCATCGAGGTCCGGCGCTATGGGCCTGCCATAAACCTCCATCGTTTCAATTAGTTAGCTAAAGATTTACCGTTCGTCGGTTTTTTAGGGGGTTGCCCGATTTACATTTAGAATTCATGCCCTTCAAAAACAGGCGCCTGGATGCGCCGTACGGACCTTCCCCAGTGTCCGTTTCAAGGGAATGACGGCATGCCACGTTTTGGCTGGTTGAAGCCTGTTGTAGCGTTTTGTGCTCTATCTGGTTCTTTTGTCGTTTGCGCCGAGCCTTTCCAGACGCCGGGCGACCGCGACCTGATTCGCGATCGCCAGCAGCAATTGCTGCAGGAGCGGCAACGACGCCTCGATGAACTCCAGCAACTGCCTGGCAAGACCTTGCCCGCCGAACCGGCTCCCCAGCCTGGCGAACAGCGCTGCTTCACCATCAGGACCGTGGTCCTCAAGGGTGCCGAACACCTGAGCGCCGCCGACCAGGAGCGCCTGATCGCCCCCTATCGCGATCAGTGCCTGTCGGTCGCGCAGATCAACACTTTGCTCAAGGCCATCACCCACCACTACCTGCAACTGGGTTATGTCACCACCCGGGCCTACCTGCCGGCCCAGGAGCTGGGGGCCGGGCAACTGACGATCGTGGTGGTCGAAGGGCGCCTGGAGAGCCTGGACAGTTCTGCCCTGGCCAGTTCCCGGGAGCTGGCCATGGCCTTTCCCGGCTCCACCGGCGAGGTGCTGAACCTGCGGGAGCTGGAGCAACTGGTGGATCAACTGAGCCGCCTGCCGTCGCGCCAGGTCGAACTGGAACTGGCCCCCGGCGCGCAGCTCGGCGATAGCCGGGTGGGGCTCAAGGGCGAGCGCCTCAAGCCCTGGCGGCTATCGGCGACGCGCAACAACAACGGTGACAAGAGCACCGGCGAACAACAGATGGGCCTCGGCCTGGATTGGGACAGCCCCCTCGGGCTGGCGGACCAGTTGAGCCTGCGGGCCAACCAGGACGCGGTCAGCGACCGCTGGCGCCATTCCGACAACCAGAGCCTGTTCTACAGCCTGCCCTGGGGTTGGTGGACCTTCAGCTACTCCTATAGCCAGAGCTACTACCGCACTCGCAACGACGCCACCGGCTTCAATTTCTCCATGGACGGCCTGAGCAAGAACCAGCAGTTGCGGGCCGAGCGCGTGCTGCACCGGGACAACCTCAGCAAGACCGGCATGAACCTGGGGATCAGCCACCTGCGGACCCGCAACTACATCGATGACAACCTGATCGATGTCTCCAGCAACCGCATCACCGAAAGCCAACTGGGCTTCAACCACGGGCGGCGCATCGGCAACGCCCTGGTCAACGCCGACATCGGCTGGCAGCAGGGCATCGGCGCCCTCGACGCCCAGGCCAGCGGGCATCCCCGCGGCAGCGAGCCGGTGGCGCGCTACAACAAGTACAGCCTGACCCTGAGCTACCTGCAGCCCTTTCGCCTGTGGGACGAGAACTTCAGCTTCGACAGCATGGCCACCGGGCAGCGTAGCGAAGACCCGCTCTTCAGCCCCCAGCGCATCAGCCTCGGCGGCCTCAACTCGGTGCGTGGCTTCCAGGACCAGACCCTCTCCGGCAACAGCGGTGGCTACTGGCGCAACCAACTGCGCTGGCGCCGGGCGGTGACCTGGCAGGCGCTGCAACCCTTCGTCCAGGAGTACGGCCTGGCCTTCGCCTACGACGTCGGGGCGATCAAGGGCGATCGCTACAACCGCGACGCCAAGGGGCGCCTGAGTGGCAACGCCATCGAGCTCAATGCCCGCGGCCAGTACCTGGCGGCATCGCTCAGTTTCGCCCGCTCCCTGGAGCGACCGGCAATTATCGAGAGGCGAGAACACCCGGTGTACTTCCGGGTAGACCTGTTCTTCTGACTCTGCTCAACCGTTAGTGGATGGATGATTTGTACATGGACGTACGCAAGCCTTTTGCCCAATGCATTGCCTTGTCGCTGTCGGGGATCCTGTTCCTCAACCCGATCATCAGCGTCGCCGCCGAGCTGGCCCTGGACCCGGCGGCCGGTGGCAATGCGACCATCGGCGCGGCGGGTAACGGCGTGCCCATCGTCAATATCAACGGGGCCAATGGCAGCGGCTTGTCCCATAACAAGTTCAGCGAATACAACGTCGGCAGTAACGGCCTGATCCTCAACAACGCCACCAATGCGACCCAGAGCACCCAATTGGGTGGCTACATCCTCGGCAACCCCAACCTCAAGGGCCAGGCGGCGCAGGTCATCCTCAACGAAGTCACCGGCAGCAACCGCAGCAAGCTGGCCGGCTACACCGAGGTGGCCGGGCAGTCCGCCCGGGTCATCGTCGCCAACCCCCATGGCATCACCTGCAACGGTTGCGGCTTCATCAATACCCCGAGGGCGACCCTGACCACCGGCAAGCCGGTGATCGAAGGCCAGCGGCTCGACCGGTTCCAGGTCGAGGGTGGCGATATCAGCATCGAGGGCGCCGGGCTCAATGCCAGCAATATCGACCAGTTCGACCTGATCACCCGCAGCACCAAGCTCAATGCCAACCTCTACGCCAAGAAGCTCAACGTCATCACCGGGCGCAACGACGTCAAGGCCGACGACCTGAGCGTCACGGCCCGCGACGGCGAGGCCGAGGCCAAGCCGGAGCTGGCCATCGACAGCTCGGCGCTGGGTGGGATGTATGCCGGGGCCATCCGCCTGGTGGGTACCGAACGGGGCGTGGGGGTGAACATGTCCGGGGACATGGCCGCCAGCACCGGCGATATCCAGATCGACGCCAATGGCAAGGTCACGGTAGCGGGTATCAGCGCCAACCAGGCCATCGCCGTGAAGGCCCGGGACATCGATCTCAAGGGCAAGGCCTATGCCGGTACCGAGGCGACCCTGGAGGCCAGCGAGCAGGTCCAGGTACGCACCAGCCTGGCGGCCCGTGACCGGGTCCAGGTGGTGGACGCCGCGCAGGTGGTCAACCACGGCATCATCGAGGCCGGGGTCAATGCCGACAACAGCCGCAACGACCACGGCGAGGTCAAGCTGGTCGCCGGCCACCTGGAGAACCGTGGCGATGTCCTGGCCAGTCGCAATCTCGACCTCACGGCACGCCAGGTCCTGAACAACCAGGGCGGGGTGATCCAGGGGCCCAAGGTGCGGGTCAACGCCGCACGAGTTCTCAACCAGGGTGAACAGGCGCGGCTGCTGGCCCAGGGCGAATTGGTGCTCAATACCCCGGCCATCGCCAACCTGGGCGGCCTGATCCGCTTCGGCGACCGGCAAGCCGTGGACCTGGCGCTCGATAGCTTGAACAACGATGGCGGGCGCCTGGAGGTGGCCGCCGCGGGGTTGACCGTCAAGGCCCGCGAGGTGAGCAACCAGAAGGGCTCGGTGATCGCCGACACGCTGCACATCGGCGCCGACCGGCTGGATAACCGGCAGGGCCTGATCGGTGCCAGCCAGGCCGCAGCGACCTTCGTCATTGCCGAGCAGCTCAACAACAATGCCGGCCGGCTCCAGGCCCAGACCCTGCTCAAGACCTCGGGCGGCGAAGTACTCAACCAGGGTGGCAAGCTGCTCGCCGACCAGGTCACGGTGGCCGGCAAGCGCCTGGACAACAGCCATGACGGCCTGGTCAGCGCCGAGCAGGGCGCTTTGCACCTGGAACTCGAGCAGGATCTGCTCAACGCCAGCGGCAAGCTCCAGGCCACCTCGCGGCTGGACCTCAAGGCCGCCAGCGTCGACAACCACAACGGGACCCTGCACGCCCCGCAACTGATCCTCGGCAGTGCCGGCAAGCTCGACAACCAGGGCGGCACCGTGGATGCCGGCAACCTGGAGCTGCGGGTCGCCGATGTCGATAACCAGGGCGGCCTGCTGCAAGGCAAGGAGCACCTGCTGCTGGTGGCCAGGGACTTGGCGAACGACCAGGGCCAGGTCATCGGCAACGCGGTGGAGGCCACCCTCGACAGCCTCAGCCAGAACCAGGGCGGGGTGGTGAGCGCCGAGGCTGGCAAGCTGACGCTGACCGTCACCCAGCACCTGAACAACGCCCTGGGCCATCTGCAGGCCAAGCATGGCGACGTGCAGCTCAAGACGGGTGGGTTGGCCAACCGAGGTGGCGTGGTGGTGGGCAACCAGGTGCAGGTCAGCAGCCATGGCTTGCTGGATAACCGTGGCGGGCAGTTGGTGGGGGATCGCCTGGCCATTGGCGCCCAGCGCCTGGACAACCGCGAAGCCGGCCTGCTGGCGGCGGGCAACGATGGCTTGAAACTGACCCTGGAGGCCGACGGCGCGACCCAGGGCCAGTTGTTCAACAGCCAGGGCCGCCTGCAAAGCGACGGTCATCTGCAACTGAGCGGTGGCCAGTTGAACAACGCCGGCGGGGTGCTGCTGGGTAACAGTGTCGGGATCGACGCCGCAGGCCTGGACAACAGCGCCAAGGGCGCGGTGGTGGCCAAGGCCGGTGCCGTGGAGTTGGACCTGAACAACGGCGTGCTGGACAACCGCGGCGGCACCATCGAGGCCGCCGAGCAGAAGCTGCGCGCCAGCCAGCTGGCGCTGCTGGACAACCAGGGTGGCACCCTCAAGGGCAAGCGCCTCGAGGTCCAGGGCACGACCCTGGACAACCGCCAGGGGCAACTGCTGGCCGGCGCCGACGGCTTGAGCCTGGTGGGTGGTCGTCTGAAGAACAGCCAGGGCCTGGTCCTGGCCAAGGACGGTCATGGCGAGATCGCCCTGGGCCAGGGCGCCCTCGACAACCAGGGTGGCACCGTACAAGGCGCGTCCCTGGGCGTGACTGCCGGAACCCTGGACAACAGCGCCCTGGACGGCAAGGCCGGATTGATCAGCAGCCAGGCCGGCACCCTCAAGCTGGTGGTGGACCGCCTGACCAACCAGGCGGGCAAGCTCTACGCCAATGGCCTGCTCAAAAGCACCGGGCAGGTTATCGACAACCGCCTGGGTGGCCAGATCAGTGCGCAGCAGCTCGAGCTGAACGCTGCGGCCAACCTCTACAACCAGGGCGGCCTGGTGGAGTCGGCCGGTTCCCTGCTACTGGTGGGCGGCAACCTCGACAACAGCGCCGGCGGTCGCGTCCGGGCCCTGGCTGGCGAGCAGAGCCGGATCACCCTGGGCGGCGTCTTGAACAACCAGGGCGGCAGCCTGGCCCTGGGTTCCAGCGCCCTGGCACTGAGTGCCGGGCAATTGAGCAACATCGGTGGTGCTGTCGAACATGCCGGTACCGGCCTGTTCAAGCTCGACCTGGGTTCGCTGTCCGGCGCCCAGGGGCGCATCACTGGCCTGGGCCATGGAGACTGGGATATCGGTAGCGTGGATCGTAGTGGGCTGATGCAGCTCAACGGTGCGCTGGACCTGAGCACCGGCGGCGATCTCACACTCAATGCCGGTGACCGCATCGCCAGTGCCAGTGGCCTGCGCCTGGGCGCCGCGACGCTGAACAACGCTGGCGAACTGGCCAGCGATGGCTACCTGACCCTGGACCTGGCCGGCAACCTGAACAACAGCGGCCTGTTGTCTTCCAAAGGCAAGCTGACCATCGGCGCCGGCGACCTGAACCAGAATGGCGGGCGCACCGCCAGTGGCGGCGATACCGAGCTGAACCTGCGTGGCACGCTGGACAACCTCGGCCGGCTGATCGCCAGCCAGAATCTCTACGCCTCGGCGGCGCAGATCAACAACCGTGGCACCCTCGGCGCTCTGGGCCAGGTGCAACTGCGCTCCGGCAATGGCATCGGCAACGGCGCCGATAGCCTGATCTACAGCGGCACCGACATGCTCCTGCGGGGCAACAGCCTGAACAACAGCTACGGCGACATCTACAGCGTCGGCAACCTCAGTTTCGCCGCCCGCGACGGTGGCCGCGCCAGCTTGCTGAGCAACCGCTCCGGGACCATCGAGAGCGAAGGCGACATGCACCTCGACATGGCGACCCTGGAGAACGCCATGGACTGGTACAAGACCAGCCAGAGCATCAGCAAGCGCTTTATCGAGATCAACTGCACCGACTGCTCCGGCCGTCATCACACCGCCACCTACATCGTCAACACCACCTACCAGGACGTGATGGGCGACCATGCGGCCGCGGCCCGGCTGGTGTCCAACCGTGACCTGACCATCAATGCCGACACGGTGGAGAACCAGCAGAGCCTGATCGCCGCCAACCGCAACGCCTCGGTCACGGCCACCAACTTCTACAACCGGGGCCTGACCCTGGACGAGCGGGTCGAGAGCATCAGCTACTACCTGAAGAGTGTGAGCAAGGGGGCGTTCCGCGCCGCCGAGCGTGCCACCAACGCCTGGAATGCCGCTAACCGCGATCGTGCACCGGGCCAGCAAGACCCGCTGCCGACGGTGGTGACCCGGTATCCGCAACTGGAGCCCCATACCGTGGTCCGCCCGGGTACCCAGACCGCCTACGCCGCTACCCTGCAGGCCGGGCAGCGCCTGGACCTGAACGTCAGCGGCAACCTGGAGAATGGTGTACTGAGCCAGCAGACCCGGGCCCAGCTCACCGGCCAGACACTGCAGAACAGCCTGTCCCAGGTGGGCGGCCAGGTGATCACGGTCAACGCGCAGAGCTCCGCCGCCGCCAACCAGGTGGCCAAGGACGTGCAGCGAGTCGAGCGGGTCGCCGCCGATGGCACGACCCAGGTCAGCTTCGTTCCGGTGGACTTCGCCGGCGTGCCTTTCGCCGCCGTGGACCCGACATCGCTCTCCAGCTTCCGCGTGCCCCAGGGAGAGTACGGCCTGTTCGTC
Source organism: Pseudomonas sp. KCJK8993 (assembly GCF_046230915.1). Lineage (NCBI taxonomy): Bacteria > Pseudomonadati > Pseudomonadota > Gammaproteobacteria > Pseudomonadales > Pseudomonadaceae > Pseudomonas > Pseudomonas sp. KCJK8993. The sequence continues at coordinate 80,962 of NZ_JBJJLO010000012.1, read as the reverse complement.
AAGAGCCAGAACCCGCAAGGCCGCTACCTGATCGAAACCAATCCGACCTTTACCGACCTCTCACGCTTCATGAGTTCGGACTACATGCTCGGCCACCTGAACTACAACGACGATAAGACCTGGCGCCGCCTGGGCGACGGGCTCTATGAGACCCGGATGATCCGCGACGCGGTGCTGGCCCAGACCGGGCAACGCTTCCTGGCGGCCGGATTGACCAGCGACTACGACCAGTATCGCTACCTGATGGACAACGCCATCGCTTCCAGGGACCAGCTCAAGCTCAGTGTCGGTGTGTCCCTGACTCCGGCCCAGGTGGCTTCGCTGACCCACGACATCGTGTGGATGGAAACCCGCGAAGTGCAGGGTGAGAAAGTGCTGGTGCCGGTGCTGTACCTGGCCCAGGCGGAAAGTCGCAACCTGCGCGGCGGCAGCCTGGTACAGGGGCGCGACATGCACCTGATCGCCGGGGGCGACCTGAGCAACGTCGGTACCCTGCGCGCCAGCAACGACCTGAACGTGAACGCCGGGGGCAGCCTCTACCAGGGCGGCCTGATCGAAGCCAACGAGCGCGTCAGCCTGATGGCCCAGGACAGCGTGCGCAACGCCCTGGCCGGCGAGATCCGCGGCAACCAGGTCAGCGTCAGCGCCATCAAGGGCGACATCCTCAACGATCGTACGGCGGTGGCCGTGGGCTATGGCTCCGGCAGCCGGACCATCCTCGACCAGGGCAGCCAGATCAGCGCGCGGCAGACGCTCGACCTCAGCGCCGGCCGCGACCTGACCAACAAGGGCCAGATCGCCAGCGCCGGCGATGCCAAGCTCAGCGCCGGGCGTGACATCGACCTGCTGGCGGTGCAGGACCATACCTTCACCCAGAGCGCCATCCGTCGCGGCCTGGTGACCAAGGACACGGTGCAGACCCTGGGTTCCAGCGTCAGTGCCGGCGGCAACCTGCAGCTGGAGGCTGGACGCGATCTGGCGGTGGTGGCGAGCAAGGTCGATGCCGGCCATGACCTGTCGCTCAATGCCAAGCGCGACATGGTCATCGCCTCGGCCCAGGACGAGCAGTCCTCGACCTTCTACCAGAAGAAGAAAGGCTCCTGGGGCAAGAGCAAGACCACGCGCAGCGCCGACTCCTCGACCACCAACGTGGCCTCCGAGATCAGCGCCGGGCACGACCTGATGGTCAACGTCAGCCAGGACAAGGACGGCCGCATCAGCCTCAACGGCGGCCGCGACGTGACCGTGGTCGGCAGCCAGCTCAAGTCCGGCAACGACCTGCTGGTGGGCGCCACCCACGATGTCAGCCTGGTTTCGGCCCAGGAGCAGCAGGACAGCTCCTACAGCCAGAAGAAGAAAGGCAGCTTCGGTTTGAGCAAGAGCGGCAACAGTCGCAATTCCAGCAGCACCACTCAGGTGGGCAGCGAGCTCAGCGCCGGCAACGACGCGGTGATCATTGCCGGGACCAACGTCAACCTGTCGGCCAGCTCGATAGAGGCCAAGCGCGACGCCGAGCTGCGGGCCGGGCTGGTCGACAAGAGCGGCGACATCAACCTGATGGACGCCGCCGACACGTCCAGCAGCCACAGCGAGAAGTACAAGAGCAAGGTGGGCCTCTCCACCTCCGGAGGCTTGCTCTCCATTGCCTCGTCGAAGAAGTCGGGGCAGGAGCAGCAGCAGAGCCAGAGTGTCGGCAGCGTGGTCAGCGCCGGGCGCGATACCACCCTGCAGGCGGCCCGGGACGTGAACATGATCGGCAGCACGGCGGCCGCCGAACGTACCCTCAACGTCGGTGCGGGGCGCGACATCAATGTCCTGGCCGGCAGCAACAGCCAGGACCAGAGCCACTGGAAGTCCGAGAAACACACGGGCGTGAGCCTGCAGAGTGATCGCAATGGCGTCACTGCATTCCTGGGCAATGAGGCCCTCAAGAAAAAATCCCGTGATGCCCAGGAAACCGTGGCGCCGAGCCAGTTGCTGGCCGGACAGGATGCGACCATCAAGGCCGGTCGCGACCTGACCCTGGAAGGTTCGCGGGTGGATGCCAAGCGTGACCTCAACCTGCAGGCCGGGCATGACATCAACATCGACGCCGGCAAGGAAACCTTCATCGAGGAGCGCAGCAAAAGCCGTGAGCGCAATGGCCTGACGGTCAATGTCAGCCATAACTTCGGCAATACCATGGACGCCCTCAAGGGCACCGGCAAAGGCCAGGACAACGTGAGCAAGGCGTCCAGCGTGCTGAGCACCGTGGATGCGATCAACCAGTTCACCTCGGGTCCCACCACGGCTACCCATTTGGGCTCGTCCAGCCAGTCCAGCAGCTCGCGGCAGGAGACCCACGGCAACAGCCCGAGCAGCCTGGGCGCCGGGCGCGATATCAGCGCGGTGGCCGGCAACGACATCAGCATCCGCGGCGGGCACTTCGATGCCGGGCGCGACATCACCCTGGCCGGACGTGATATCACCGTCGATGTGGCCCGTGGTTCGGTGGCTGAAGAGCGCAAGAACAGCCGCAGCCAGACCGGGATCAACGGCCAGAGTGGCGGCGGTAGCGCTCGCGCCGGGATCGGCGGCAGCCATGGCACGGCGAGCGAGCAAATGAGCCAGGGCACCAGCACGCCATCGGTGCTCCTGGCTGGGCGCGACGTCAGTCTCGAGGCCAAGGACAACCTGACCCTGGTGGGCACCCAGGTGCAGAGCGGGCGCGACATCGACCTCAGTGCCGGCAAGGACCTGACCATTCGCGCGGCGCAGAACGACTCCAGCGCCGAGTCCAAGCGGCGTAGCGGTGGTGGCGAGGTGGGCCTGGCCGTGGGCGGCAAGGACTTCATCTCGGTCTATGCCAGCGTCGACATGGGCAAGGGCAAGCTGGAGCGCGAGGGCCAGGCCCAGCAGAACGCCAACCTGGTGGCCGGCGACCAACTGCGCTTCAGCAGCGGCAAGGACACCACCATCGCCGGTGCCACCCTGCGTGGTGGCGAAGTCATTGGCCGGGTCGGTGGCGACCTGACGGTCTCCTCGGTGCCGGACACCGGCAAGGTCAGCGGCAAGGAAATGGATGCCAGCGTCACCGTGAGCATCGGCCTGGGCGGCGGTGGCAGCGTCAGCGGCTCCCTGGGCCTGGGCAAGACCACCGGCAAGACCAACTGGGTGCAGGAACAGACCAGCATCACTGGCCAGAACGGCGTGGATATCCGTACCGAGAACCACACCCAGCTCGACGGCTCGGTGATCTCCGCCGACAACGGCAAGCTCAAGCTGGACACCGGCACCCTGGGCTTTCGCGATATCGCAGGCCAAGACAAGGAGCACAGCTACTATCTGAATGCCGGTGGCACCTTCGGCTGGGGCGCTGGCGACGGGGCCAAGGCCACTGGTGGCAAGGACGTGGCCTTCACCACCGACAAGAGCCAGGAAGGCCGGGGCAAGACCGGCAGTTCCGGCTGGAGCGTCAGCGGCTACGACTACCGCAAGGACCGCGAGCAGGAGGTGCGCGCCACCGTGGGCGCCGGCAGCATCGTGGTGCGCAACGATGCCAAGACCGGCCTGGACTCCACCAGTGGCCTGAATCGCGACCTGTCCCGGGCCTACGAAATCACCCGTGACAAGGAGAAGCGTACCGACCTGTATGTCTCGCAATCATCCCTGGATTCGGCGAGCCATCCGTTGCAGACCCTGAATCAATGGAAGGAGGGGATGAAGAACTATGGCAAGAATGCCTCCGATGCCTTCACCCAATACGGCAACCTGACCGCCGCGGCGGACAAGGCCGTGGCCGATAACCCGTCGTTGCTGCCGCTGGCCTGGGTGCCAGGGTTGTTGGAAACCGTGCTCGACAAGGCCGGTAAATATACCGGTGGTGTCATGCCTGGCGTGGAGAACCACGGCGGCCTGATCACCCAGGTCCCGACCCTGATCACCGGTGACATGCGTTTCTACCAGGTCAAGAGCCAGTACCAGTACGAGGCCGATGGCAAGACCATCAAGATCGATGCCGATGGCAAGCCGATGATCACCCAGGTTCCGAACCTGATGGAGATCGAGCGACCTGCCGGCGATGGCGCGATCTTCACCAACGGCATCCAGAACTCATTGCTGGCGGCGCTGGTCAACGGCTCGATGCAGACCGGATCGGACACCTTCACCCAGGCCTACAACCCGGAGCACGGTTTGCTCGGGGACCTGGTCGAGTCGTTGTGGGACGTGGCTCTGGGAGGCACGGTGCGTTCCGGCACTGCCCAGCAGTTGCACGACTTCTTCCAGGCCGGTGTCGATGACAAGTTCAAGCTCGACATTACCGGCCACAGCCAAGGGGGGCTGTTGACCTACCGGGCCATTTCGGGAGTGGACTTCAATCTCAATGGCAAGGTCGGCAGCATTCAGCTTTCCGGAGCTCCGGTCGCCTCGGCGGACTTCTTCCAAGCAGCCAAGGATGCCGGTTTCAACATCGAGGATGGAGCTTTCTTCCAGGTGAACCGGCCTAATTCGAAGACCTTCTTCGGGATGTTGCCGGTTACCGATACGGTTTCGGACCTCCTGGGCTTCAACGCTGTGCACTCTTCCGAGCCTGTGGCCCGGTTCTTCGGCTCCTTGGCCACCAGTACCCAGTTGTTCCAGGCCTCCAGCCCCCACTCGAACTACCTGTGCGTATCCAAGGCCTTGTGTGGCGACAAGCCCAATGCCTTGCAGGACCAGTTCAAGGGCAACTCGCGCTACATTACGCCGACGTTGATCGACGCCAATGGCAACCATGGGCGCATCCCGGATCCTGCGAACAAGACCAACAACCTATGAGTTTGAACAAAGTACTGGGGGCCTGCTTGTCGATGCTGCTGTTGAGTGGTTGCGGCAAGCCGTCCCTGGTCTACGAGAACCAGCGTCTCGATTCGCGGATGCTGTGTACCGAAGGGGCGAAGCGCGTCACCCTGACCCAGCGTTATTCCTTCGATCTGCCGGAGCCTTTCCGGCATACGGAGTGTGGAACGCTCAGCAGCGGTTTCACTTACCGTAAAGGTGATGATGCGCTGTCCGTCGGGACCTCGGGCACCTTCGTCTATGGGAATGTCCAGGTCACGGCGGGGTCGCTTTACATGGGAGTCGACAGCTTCCTAAGTGGCAAGGGCGATGGACTGCTGTATCCCAAGGATGTGTTCGCCAAAGCCAAGCTGGCTGCGCTGGCGTTACCGGGGAGCGGGTTCCAGCCCAATCAGGTGGACTGGGTCACCCGTGGGGGATATCAGTGCCTGCGATTCTACGAGTCGTGGAAGGGCCAGGCGGTGGGGCTACAGGAGGATGAGGTCAAGTACTGGTGCTGGGAAGGCGAGAGTGGTCTCAAGCAACCCTTCTATGTGCATGCCGGGCAGCGCATGCCGTTGGGTGCCAAGGGCTACGATCTGGACCAGACCTTCATCCTGCCATTTTTCCACAGCTTGAAGATCAATCCCTTGCCGGAGTCGGTGCTGGCAGCATCGCAACGCAAGTTGCAGGAGATTTGCGCCCATGCGAAGTCTCGCTACGACCAGGGGCTGCCCTGGGGCAGCGATTATCCGGATAAACGCCTGACCCTCACCGAGTTGCATTACTGCGGCTACGACGTGCCCTTGCCTGACCTCAAGGCACCGACGCCATCGGACGGCATAAGGAAATGAACATGCGTCAGTACTGGATGATCGCCGGGTTGCTCCTGGCAATGGGGGGTTGTGCTTCGCAACCGGCGCAAAAGAGCCAGGAAGCGGTGTTGGCCGAAGTGGCGAGCCTGATGTCCCGGCAGGGGCAGGCCAGCGGCCAGCCGCCTTCGTTGCTGGTTACCCGGATCAACAGCCACGGCCTGCTGGCCGATCGTGTGACGATCGCGGCGGGAGGCGGGCAGGACCGTATGAATGTGCGTGAGCTGTTCGCCCAGGCTGCTGCCAGCGGCGACGCCCGGGTGGTGATCTTCGGCGCCAACCCGGCCCTGGACCAGGCGATCGTTGCTGGCGCGCTGAGCGAACAGCGTTTTCCCGGCGTCTGGCTGCTCTTCGTCGGCGAACCGGAGCAGTCCCGGCAGATGCAGGCCAGCGCCGAAGCAGCGGGCCTCAGGTACTGGTTCATCAGCCGCTACCAGTGACCCTCCGGACGTCTTCCACGGCTGGCTGAACCTCGGCTGTCACAGTCCGCAGGTAGGCTGCGCGCAGGCTCCCGCAGGGCGCCCGGCACTATTCCTGCGGGGTGAAGGCTGGCAGACTGCGGGTCTTTTCCCGCTGTCTGTCTTGAGGCTGTATGCCAACGTTTTCACAGCGTCACCTGTTGTTCATCAGTTGGATCATCATCTTTGGCGGCTTGCTGCTGGCCCTGCCGTTGCGCTTGCTGCCCAGCCTGCTGGCCGGGCTGCTGGTGTTCGAGCTGGTGAACATGCTCACCCCGCAACTGCAGCGCCTGATCGAGGGCCGGCGCGCGCGCTGGCTGGCGGTGGCCCTGCTCGGCACCCTGGTGGTCAGCCTGCTGACCCTGCTGTTCGCCGGGGCCATCAGTTTCCTGTTGCATGAAGCGGAGAACCCTGGGGCGTCGCTGGGCAAGTTCATGCTGGTGGTGGACAAGGCCCGGGGCCAGCTGCCGCCGTTCCTCGACTCCTACCTGCCGGCCAGCGCTGCCGAGTTCCAGGCGGCCATCGGCGCCTGGGCCAGCAAGCACCTGAGCGAGCTGCAACTGGTGGGCAAGGACGCGGCGCACATGTTCGTGACCTTGCTGATCGGCATGGTGCTGGGGGCGATCATCGCCTTGCAGCGTATTCCCGACCTGACCAAGCGCAAGCCCCTGGCGGCGGCCCTGTTCGACCGCCTGCACCTGTTGGTCCAGGCGTTTCGCAACATCGTCTTCGCGCAGATCAAGATTTCCCTGCTCAACACCTTCTTCACCGGGATCTTCCTGGCCCTGGTGCTGCCGATGTTCGGGGTCAAGCTGCCCCTGACCAAGACCCTGATCGTCCTGACCTTCCTGCTGGGGCTGCTGCCGGTGATCGGCAACCTGATCTCCAACACCCTGATCACCATCGTCGGCCTGTCGCTGTCGATCTGGGTGGCGGTGGCGGCCCTGGGCTACCTGATCGTGATCCACAAGCTGGAATACTTCCTCAACGCACGGATCGTTGGTGGGCAGATCAGCGCCAAGTCCTGGGAGCTGCTGTTGGCGATGCTGGTGTTCGAAGCGGCGTTCGGCCTGCCGGGGGTGGTGGCGGGGCCGATCTACTACGCCTACCTGAAAAGCGAATTGAAACAGGCGGGCCTGGTTTAAGAGCAGCGGCAAGCTTGCAGCTTCAAGCCGCAAGCTAAAGCCGACTGCGCTCTTGCTCTTACTTGTGGCTTGCCGCTTGAAGCTTGCCGCTGCTTTTACCCGTAGCGCTTCTTGGCCTCGATGGCCAGGCCGCTGCCGATGCTGCCGAAAATGTTGCCTTCCACGTGCCGGGCATTGGGCAGCATGGCCGCCACGCTCTGGCGCAAGGCTGGAATGCCGCTGGAACCACCGGTGAAGAACACCGTGTCGACCTGGCCCACGCTGACATTGGCCTCGCCAAGCAGCTGGGTGACGCTGGCGCGGATGCGCTCCAGCAGGTTGTCGATGGACGACTCGAACAGGGCCCGGGTGAGGTCGACGCTCAGGTCGCGCTCGATGCGGTCCAGGGGCACCAGGCGGTGGTCGGCGTGGGTCAGCTGGATCTTGGTTTCTTCCACTTCCATGGCCAGCCAATGGCCGGCACGTTGCTCGATCAGCTTGAACAGCCGGTCGATGCCGCCAGTGTCCTCGATGTCGTAGCGCATGCTGCCCAGGGCCAGCTGGGACTTTTGCGAATACACCGAGTTGATGGTATGCCAGGTCGCCAGGTTCATGTGGTGGCTGGTGGGCATGTAGGCGCCGCTCTTCATCCGGCTGCCATAACCGAACAACGGCATCACCCCGGCCAGGGACAGTTGCTTGTCGAAGTCGGTACCGCCCACATGCACGCCGCCGGTGGCGAGGATGTCGTCGTGGCGATTGTCGACGCCACGGCGCTCGGGGGACAGGCGCACCAGGGAGAAGTCCGAGGTACCACCGCCGATGTCGACGATCAGCACCAGTTCCTCGCGCTCGATACTGGATTCGTAGTCGAAGGCCGCGGCAATGGGTTCGTACTGGAAGGACACCTCCTTGAAGCCGACCTTGCGCGCCACTTCCACCAGGGTGTCTTCGGCTTCCTGGTCGGCGGCGGCATCGTCATCGACGAAGAACACCGGGCGCCCCAGCACCACTTCGGTGAATTCCCGACCGGCGGTGGCTTCGGCGCGGCTCTTGAGCTGGCCGATGAACAGTCCCAGGAGATCCTTGAACGGCATGGCCGTGCCCAGCACGCTGGTGTCGTGCTTGATCAGCTTGGAGCCCAGCAGGCTTTTCAGCGAGCGCATCAGGCGGCCTTCGTAGCCTTCCAGGTACTCGTGCAGGGCCAGGCGGCCATAGACCGGACGACGTTCCTCGATATTGAAGAACACCACCGACGGCAGGGTGATCTTGTCGTCCTCCAGGGCGATCAACGTCTCCTGCCCGGGGCGCAGCCAGCCGACGGTGGAGTTGGAGGTGCCGAAGTCGATGCCGCAGCCGCGGGCCGGGGAGGCGTTGTTCATGTCTTTCCAGTTCCGGTCAAAAAAACGGCCGCGCAGCGTACGCCAGTCGCCCGCCGTTGCAAAGGCCGGATATCTGCTAATTCGTCACCGGGTTCGTCTTGAAAGACTATCCTTGACCCCCAAACTTGCAGGCATGAGCCTGGTAGCCACAAGGGGTCGCAAGATCCGCCGGCGGCTGCCGATAAACTTCTGATGCGCCGTTCAGTCAGAGAATCAGACAGGTCGATTCTCATGCTGCCAGACCGGGCCAGCTGTGCTGCACGCCGCGCGACTTCGATAACGGATGGTGATTCCCTCGATGGACTTCAAAGACTATTACAAGATTCTCGGCGTGGAGCCGACAGCGGACGACAAGGCGATCAAGGCCGCCTATCGCAAGCTGGCGCGCAAGTACCACCCCGACGTCAGTAAGGAAAAGGATGCCGAGGCCAAGTTCAAGGACGCCTCGGAAGCCTACGAGGCGCTCAAGAGCGCCGACAAGCGCGCCGAGTACGACGACCTGCGCAAGTACGGCCAGCATGGCCAGCCGTTCCAGGGGCCGCCGGGCTGGCAGAGCCGTAGCGGCTTCGGCGGCGGTGGCGGTGGGGATTTCTCGGACTTCTTCAGCTCGATCTTTGGTAACCGGGGGCCAGGATTCGGCGGCCCGGAACAGCGTCGCAGCAGCGGCCGTCGCGGACAGGATGTGGAAATGGAACTGCCGATCTTTCTCGAAGAAACCCTGTCGACCGAGTCCAAGAAGATCAGTTTCCAGGTGCCGCAATACAACGCGTCCGGCCAGCATGTGAGCAACACCAGCAAGAGCCTGAACGTGAAGATCCCGGCCGGGGTCACCGATGGCGAGCGTATCCGCCTCAAGGGCCAGGGGGCTCCGGGCGTCGGTGGCGGGGCCAATGGCGACCTGTACCTGACCATCCGTTTCGCCCCCCATCCGAAGTTCGATGTCGAGGGTGAGAACCTGATCATCACCCTGCCGCTGGCACCCTGGGAGCTGGCGCTGGGGACCGAGGTGGCGGTGCCGACCCTGACCGGCAAGATCAACCTCAAGGTGCCTGCCGGCAGCCAGAACGGCCAGCGCATGCGTGCCAAGGGCCACGGCTTGTTGAACAAGGCCGGCCAGCGCGGCTACCTGTTCGTGCAGCTCAAGGCGGTGATGCCCAAGCACACCAGCGACGAGGTCAAGGCCTTGTGGCAGGAACTGGCGAAGAAGGCGGCGTTCGACCCACGGGAACAATTCTGATTCGACACTAGGAGGCGCTGATCATGAGCACCCTGATCGTTGAGCTGGACATGGAAGAATTCTGTGAAGTGGCCGACCTGCCGGCGGCCTACGTGATCGAAATCGTCGAGCACGGCATCCTCGAACCTCAGGGCCGTGCGCCCAAGGAGTGGCGATTCAACGATCATGAGTTATCCCTGGCCAAGCGCGCGGCGAAGTTGCACCGCGAGCTGGACCTGGAATGGGAAGGCGTCGCCCTGGCGCTGGACCTGCTCGAAGAAGTGCGGCAACTGCGCACCGAAAACCGCATGCTCCGCCAGCGCCTGGGTCGCCTGCTGGTGGATTGACCGGCGCCCCGGCCCTATCAGCCGAATGTGGTAGCCGCGGCTGAGCGCCAGCGAAGCTGCGACCCAGGACGCGGTCCTTGTCGATCCCGCGCCATTGCGGGGGCTGCGTGCAATCCCGATCCTCGTAAACCCACCGCTTTTGCGGTCGCTGCGCGTCCGTGCGCAGCCTCGCTGGTGCTCGACAGCGGCTACAGGGCTAGAACAGGAAGTAGCGCTGGGCCATGGGCAGTACATCCGCCGGTTCGCACCACAGCAGCACGCCATCGGCCTTGACCTGGTAGGTCTGTGGGTCGACCTCGATCTGCGGCAGGTAGTCGTTGTGGATCAGGTCGCCCTTGCGCACGCTGCGACAACCCTTGGCCACGGCGATGCGCTTCTTCAAGCCCAACCGCTCCGGTACCCCGGCGTCCTGCGCCGCCTGGCTGATGAAGGTCAGGCTGGTGGCATGGCGGCTGCCGGCGAAGCTGGCGAACATCGGCCGGTAGTGCACCGGCTGGGGTGTCGGGATCGAAGCGTTGGCATCGCCCATCAGGCTCGCGGCGATGGCCCCGCCCTTGAGGATCAGGCTCGGCTTGACCCCGAAGAACGCCGGGCGCCACAGCACCAGGTCGGCCCACTTGCCCACTTCGATGGAACCCACCTCATGGCTGATGCCGTGGGTGATGGCCGGGTTGATGGTGTACTTGGCGATGTAGCGCTTGACCCGGAAATTGCTGTTGCCCGGCCCGTCTTCCGGCAATGGCCCGCGCTGGCGCAGCATCTTGTCGGCGGTTTGCCAGGTGCGGGTCACCACCTCGCCGACCCGGCCCATGGCCTGGCTGTCGGAGCTGATCATCGAGAACGCCCCCAGGTCGTGGAGGATGTCCTCGGCGGCGATGGTTTCCCGGCGGATGCGGCTTTCGGCGAAGGCCACGTCCTCGGCGATGCTCGGGTCCAGGTGATGGCAGACCATGAGCATGTCCAGGTGTTCGTCGATGGTGTTGCGGGTGAAGGGCCGGGTCGGGTTGGTGGAGCTGGGCAGCACGTTGGAAAAACCGCAGGCCTTGATGATGTCCGGCGCATGGCCGCCACCGGCGCCTTCGGTGTGGTAGGTGTGGATGGTGCGGCCCTTGAAGGCACCGAGGGTGGTCTCGACGAAACCCGACTCGTTCAGGGTGTCGGTGTGGATCGCCACCTGCACGTCGTATTCGTCGGCCACGCTCAGGCAGTTGTCGATGCTGGCCGGGGTGCTGCCCCAGTCTTCGTGCAACTTGAGGCCGATGGCCCCGGCCCGAACCTGTTCCACCAGCGGTCCCGGCAGGCTGGCGTTGCCCTTGCCGGTGAAGCCGATGTTCATGGGGAAGGCGTCGGCGGCCTGGAGCATGCGCGCCATGTGCCAGGGCCCCGGGGTGCAAGTGGTGGCGTTGGTCCCGGTGGCAGGTCCCGTGCCGCCGCCGATCATGGTGGTGACGCCGCTCATCAGCGCTTCTTCGATCTGCTGCGGGCAGATGAAGTGGATATGGGTGTCGACACCGCCAGCGGTGAGCAGCATGCCTTCGCCGGCGATCACCTCGGTGCTGGCGCCGATGGCGATGGTCACGTCGGGCTGGATATCCGGGTTGCCGGCCTTGCCGATGGCGGCGATACGCCCGTCCTTCAAGCCGACGTCGGCCTTGACGATGCCCCAGTGGTCGATGATCAGGGCGTTGGTGATCAGGGTGTCCACCACCTCGGCCGCCAGCAGCTGGCCCTGGCCCATGCCGTCGCGGATCACCTTGCCGCCGCCGAACTTCACCTCTTCACCGTAAGTGGTGAAGTCCTTCTCTACCTCGATCCACAGCTCGGTATCGGCCAGCCGGACCTTGTCGCCCACCGTGGGGCCGAACATGTCGGCATATGCCTCGCGGGAAATGCGCATTCCTCGTTCCTCGGAACAGAGCTGCAAGCCATAAGCTGCAAGCTACAAGTAAAAGAAAGCCGCCCAGAGCCACCGCACTGCTCTTTCTTGCAGCTTGTGGCTCGCAGCTTGAAGCTGATCTTTAAAGATCGCCCATGACCCGCCCCGCGAACCCGAACACCCGGCGCTGGCCGCCCAGCTCCACCAGCTCTACCTCGCGGGTCTGCCCCGGTTCGAAGCGCACCGCGGTGCCGGCGGCGATGTTCAGGCGCATGCCGCGGCTGGCGGCACGGTCGAAGACCAGGGCGTCGTTGGTTTCGAAGAAGTGATAGTGGGAGCCGACCTGGATCGGTCGGTCGCCGCTGTTGGCCACATTCAGGGTCAGGGTGCGGCGCCCGGCGTTGAGTTCGATGTCGCCGGGCAGGAGCTGGTATTGGCCGGGGATCACTGGGGTTGCTCCAGGGTCTTGAAGTAGATGGCGGTCGGGCTGTGGCGGCCGTCCGGGCCCTGGCAGTAGTTGGGCAGCTCGCCCACCCGGGTGTAACCCAGGGCACGGTAGAACTCCTCGGCGGGCGAACCGGCCTCGGTATCCAGGTACAGCAGGCCACGCTTGAGATGGCGCGCGGCCTGTTCCAGGACATTCATCAACTGCTGGCCCAGGCCCCGGCGCCGGGCGCTATGCAAGACCTGGAGCTTCTGCACTTCGGCCCGGTTGCGTCCGTTGGCCTTCATGCACAGCGCCAGCTGCACGCTGGCCAGGACCTTTTCCTCGTCGACCACCACCCACAGCAACAGGCTGCCGTCCTCGACACCAGCCTGCACGTCGGCGACATAGGCCTGGGCCTGGCTGTCGTCGAGGTCGGCCATGAAGCCGATGGACGCGCCATGGCGGACCGAGTCGAACAGCAGTTCGATCAAGCCCTGGCGGTAGTGGGCAAAGCTTTCTCCATGGACCCGTCGCAATTGGCCGGCGTTCATCGAAGTATCACTCCTTGTGAGGGGCGGGTGGTTGTGCCCCGGGGTTGAGGATCAGTTGCATGAAGGTCAGGTCCAGCCAGCGTCCGAACTTGGTGCCCACCTGGGGCATCTGCCCGGTGGTGATGAAGCCCAGGCGTTGATGCAGGCGGATCGAGGCGCCATTGCCGCTTTCGATGGCGGCCACCACCACGTGCTTGTGGCAGGCACGGGCGCGTTCGAGCAGCACCTCCATCAACTTCGGGCCCAGGCCGTTGCCGCGCTGGTCGCCGCGCACGTAGACCGAATGCTCGACGCTGTGGCGAAACCCATCGAAGGGCCGCCAGTCACCGAAGGAAGCGTAGCCCAGTACCTGCCCTGCGCTGTCGACCACCACCAGCACCGGATAACCCTGGGCCTGGCGGGCGCTGAACCAGGCCTGGCGGTTATCCAGGTCCACCGGGGACTCGTTCCAGATCGCGGTGGTATTGAGCACCGCGTCGTTGTAGATATCGCGGATCGCCGGCAGGTCGGCGTGCACCGCGTCACGGATCCGATACGTCATGGGCGTTCCTCAGGCAATGGGCTGGTGGACGGTGACCAGCTTGGTCCCATCGACGAAAGTGGCTTCTACCTGGACCTCCGGAATCATTTCCGCAATGCCCTCCATCACCTGCTCGCGGCTGAGCAAGGTGGTGCCGTAGTGCATCAGCTCGGCCACGCTCTGGCCGTCACGGGCGCCTTCGAGCAGGGCGGCGCAGATGTAGGCCATGGCCTCCGGGTAGTTCAGCTTGAGGCCACGGGCCAGGCGTCGTTCGGCCACCAGGCCGGCGGTGAAGATCAGCAGCTTGTCTTTTTCGCGTGGGGTCAGGTCCATGGTTCGGCATCCGTCGTTGTAGGAGCGAGCTTGCTCGCCAAAGGCGTAAACGATGACCCGTAGTACCTGGAGGAGCGCGCAGGCCGGGCGTTTTTCGCGAGCGAGCTCGCTGCAGGGACATCGATGTTCATGTGTTCCAGATCCTTGGTGGTACGGCGGCGCGTCCCAGCAGTGCCGGGCGCAACAAGCGCCACAGGTCCATCAGCCAGGCCCGGGCCTGCAAGGCTTCGCTGGCCAGGCAGCGCGCCAGCAACAGGCCCGGCAACTGGCTCAGGTCGCCGCGCACCGGGTGTTCCAGCGCGCGGCAGCGTTCCAGTAGTTGGGCATCGATCTCGCCGGTGACCAGCAAGGTGGCGAACACCGGCTGGCCGTCGAGGCCGACCGGGGAGTCGAGCAAGCCGTCGCCGCCGCTGATGCGCTGGCGCTCATGCCACAGCGGCCGGCCATCGCGACGGATCTCCAGGTGGGCCTGGAAGTGCCCTTGGGCGAAGCGCTCGCCACTGGCCGGGCGTCCGAGGGCGACGATGTCCCAGTAGCACAGCCGGGCATCGCCATGCAGTTCGATGCGGGTCGTCAGCTCGGCCTGGGCGGCGCTGAACACGATGGTTTCCTGGGGCAGCCATTCCAGGGTCGCTCCTGGCGCCACCGCAAGTTCCAGGAGCTGGCTGGCGGGGCTGGCGGCGCGGTACCACTTGGCCGCTCCGGGGCTGGTCAACTGGGCCCAGGCGCCGCTATCGACCCGGGCGCGGATGGCCAGGCGGTCGCCACCGGCAATGCCCCCCGGAGGGTGGACGATGATGTGCTGGCAGACCTGCGGGCCTTCGGCATACAGGTGCTTCTGCACCCGCAGCGGGCCCTGGTGGCGGCGCAGCACCGGGCGCGTGGCGTTGCCGGTGCAGGCATAGGCCAGCTCCAGCTCGGCGTGCCAGCTGGGGGTGAACAGTGCATGGGCGGCAGGTGAGTTCATGGGCAATCGATATTGTTAGGAGGCTACAGATTAGATCGTAACCAGGCCGCGTACACCGTCGGCCTGCATATTTTCACCCCGGCCCTGCTGGATGATTTCCCCGCGGGACATCACCAGGTAGTGGTCCGCCAGTTCGGCGGCAAAATCGTAGAACTGCTCCACCAACAGGATCGCCATGTCGCCCCGGGCCGCCAGTTGGCGGATCACCGCGCCGATCTCCTTGATCACCGAGGGCTGGATGCCTTCGGTGGGTTCATCGAGGATCAGCAAGCGCGGGCGACTGGCCAGGGCCCGGCCGATGGCCAGTTGTTGCTGCTGGCCGCCGGAAAGATCGCCGCCCCGGCGTTGCTTCATCTGCTGCAGCACCGGGAACAGTTCGTAGATGAAGGCCGGCACCTCCCGGGCCTCATGCGCGGCGAAGCGTGACAGGCCCATCAGCAGGTTTTCCTCCACACTCAGGCGGGCGAAGATCTCCCGGCCCTGGGGCACGTAGGCGATGCCGGCATGGACCCGCTGGTGCGGCTTGTCGCCGGTAATGGCCCGGCCTTCCCAGGTAACCGCACCGTCCCTGGCCGGCAGCAGGCCCATCAGGCATTTGAGCAAGGTGGTCTTGCCCACCCCGTTGCGCCCGAGCAGGCAAGTGACTTCGCCGACCCTGGCCTCGAACGAAAGGCCCCGCAGGATGTGGCTACCGCCGTAGTACTGGTGAAGCTTGTCGACTTGCAGCATGTCGAATTCCTTTAAACAAACTGTAGGAGCATGGGGGGACGCCCAGTCCTTGCCCGCGATGGACGTTAACGATGACGCGTGCTGCCTGAGTGAACGCATCGCTTTCAGGTTCTTCGCGGGCAAGCCTCGCTCCTACAAAGAATCATCAGCGGCCGAGGTAGACCTCGATCACCCGCTGGTTTTCCTGCACCTGCGCCAGGGAGCCTTCGGCCAGCACGCTGCCCTGGTGCAGCACGGTGACGTGGTCGGCGATCGCGCCGACGAAGCCCATGTCGTGCTCCACCACCATCAGCGAGTGCTGGCCGGCCAGGCCCTTGAACAGCTCGGCGGTGAACTCGGTCTCGGCGTCGGTCATGCCCGCCACCGGCTCGTCGAGCAACAACAGTTGGGGCTCCTGCACCAGCAGCATGCCGATCTCCAGGAACTGCTTCTGGCCGTGGGACAGCAAGCCGGCCGGGCGTCGGGCCGAACTGGCCAGGCGGATGGTGTCCAGCACCTGGGCGATGCGATCCTGCTGTTCGCTGCCCAGGCGCGCGCCGAGGCAGGCCCATACCGACTTGTCGGTGCGGTAGGCCAGTTCCAGGTTCTCGAACACGCTCAGGGCCTCGAACACCGTGGGCTTCTGGAATTTGCGGCCGATCCCGGCCTGGGCGATCTGCACCTCGCTCAAGCGGGTCAGGTCCAGGGTCTCGCCGAACCAGGCCTTGCCCCGGGTGGGGCGGGTCTTGCCGGTGATCACGTCCATCAGGGTGGTCTTGCCGGCGCCGTTGGGGCCGATGATGCAGCGCAGCTCGCCGACGCCGATGTACAGGTTCAGGTCGTTGAGGGCCTTGAAGCCATCGAAGCTGACGCTGATGTCCTCCAGGGTCAGGATGGTGCCATGGCGGGTGTCCAGGCCCTTGCCCGTGGCCTGGCCGAGGCCGATGGCATCGCGGCCGCTGCCGGCATCCTTGTTGCTGTCGAGAATGGGTTCGAGCATGCCGTCCACCGTGGCCGTGATTCTCATGATTCACCCCTGTGCTTGAACAGGCCGATCACGCCCTTGGGCAGGTACAGGGTCACCACGATGAACAGCGCGCCCAGGAAGAACAGCCAGTAGTCCGGGAAGGCCACGGTGAACCAGCTCTTCATGCCATTGACCAGGCCGGCGCCGAGCAGCGGGCCGATCAGTGTGCCGCGTCCGCCCAGGGCGACCCAGACGGCGGCCTCGATGGAGTTGGTCGGGGACATTTCGCTGGGGTTGATGATGCCGACCTGGGGCACATACAGGGCCCCGGCCAGGCCGCACAGTACCGCGCTCAGGACCCAGACGAAAAGCTTGAACCCGCGAGGATCGTAGCCGCAGAACATCAGGCGGTTCTCGGCATCGCGCAGCGCCGTCAGCACCCGGCCGAACTTGCTTCGCGACAGGCGCCAACCCAGGTACAGGCTGCCCACCAGCAACGCCAGCGTGGCCAGGAACAGCGCCGCCCGGGTGCCGGGCTCGGTGATGCCGAAGCCCATGATGCTGCGGAAATTAGTGAAGCCGTTGTTGCCGCCCAAACCCGTCTCGTTGCGAAAGAACAGCAGCATCGCGGCGAAGGTCAGGGCCTGGGTCATGATCGAGAAATACACGCCCTTGATTCGCGAGCGGAAGGCGAAGAAACCGAACGCCAGGGCCAAGAGTCCCGGTGCCAGCACCACCAGGCACAAGGCCCAGAGGAAGTGCTCGGTGCCGGCCCAGTACCAGGGCAACTCGCTCCACGACAAGAAGGTCATGAACGCTGGCAGGCCGTCGCCGGCGGCCTGGCGCATCAGGTACATGCCCATGGCGTAGCCACCCAGGGCGAAGAACAGGCCATGCCCCAGGGACAGCAGCCCGGCATAACCCCAGACCAGGTCCAGGGCCAGGGCGACCACGGCGTAGCAGAGGATCTTGCCCACCAGGGTCAGGGTATAGGCCGAGACGTGCAGTGGATTGTCCGCCGGCAACAGCGCCAGCAGTGGCAGGGCCAGCAGCGCCAGGAGCAGCAGGGCGCCGACGCTGATGGTGACCCTGGGCCCGGCCTTCTGGCTCGCGGTGATGAGCAGTGGCTGGTTCATCGCGGCGTGCTCGCGATGGCGGTACGGGCGGTTTCGCTAGGGCTGCTGGCAAACATAGTGGTGTTCCTTCTCGGGGCCGCCGCCAGCGAGGCGACGGCGCGTTCGTCAATGGGCGTGAGTCTTTGCCGGCTAGTCGATCACCCGGCCTTTCAGGGCGAAGAGTCCTTGTGGGCGTTTCTGGATGAACAGGATGATCAACCCCAGGATCAGGATCTTGCCCAGCACGGCGCCGATCGCTGGTTCGAGGATCTTGTTGGCGATCCCCAGGCCGAAGGCCGCCAGGATGCTGCCGGCCAGCTGCCCGACGCCGCCTGCCACCACCACCAGGAACGAGTCGATGATGTAGCCCTGGCCCAGCTCCGGGCCGACGTTGCCGATCTGGCTCAGGGCCACGCCACCCAGGCCGGCGATGCCCGAGCCCAGGCCGAAGGCGAGCATGTCCACCCGGCCGGTGGGCACCCCGCAGCAGGCGGCCATATTGCGGTTCTGGGTCACCGCGCGCACGTTCAGCCCCAGCCGGGTCCGGTTCAGCAGCAGCCAGGTCAGCAGCACCACGGCCAGGGCGAAACCGATGATTGCCAGGCGGTTGTAGGGCAGCACCAGGTTGGGCAGTACCTGGATACCGCCGGAGAGCCAGGCCGGGTTCGCGACTTCGACGTTCTGCGCGCCGAACAGCAGGCGCACCAGCTGGATCAGGATCAGGCTGATGCCCCAGGTCGCCAGCAGGGTCTCCAGCGGGCGGCCATAGAGATGGCGGATCACCGTGCGCTCCAGGGCCATGCCGATGCCGGCGGTGACCAGGAACGCCACCGGCAGGGCCAGCAATGGGTAGTACTCCATGGCCTGGGGCAGGTAGCGCTGCAACAGCGATTGCACCACGTAGGTGGCGTAGGCGCCGAGCATCAGCATCTCGCCGTGGGCCATGTTGATCACCCCCAGGAGACCGAAGGTGATCGCCAGGCCCAGGGCCGCCAGCAGCAGGATCGAACCCAGGGACAGGCCGCTGAAGGCCTGGCCGAGCACCTCGCCCGCCAGCAGCTTGCGCTTGACCTGGGCCAGGCTGGTTTGCGCGGCGGTGCGCACGCCGGCGTCGCTCTCCACGCCCGCTTCCAGCAGGCCTTCGAGGCGGGTGCGGGCCAGTGGTTCGCCGCTCTCGCCCAGCAGGCGTACCGCGGCCAGGCGCACGGCCGGGTCGTGGTCCGCCAGTTGCAGGTTGGCCAGGGCCAGGCCCAGGGCGTCGTGTACGCCTGGGTCCCGCTCGGCGGCCAGCCGTGTGTCGAGGAACTTCAACTGCGCCGGCTTGGCGCTCTTCTGCAATTGTCGGGCACCGGCCAGGCGGGTGCCGGGGTCAGCGGCCAGCAGTTGGTGGCTGGCCAGGGCGGTATCGACCAAGCCGCGCAGTCGGTTGTTCAAGCGCAGGGGCTTGGTTGCCCCGGCGATGTTCAACTGGCCTTGCTGCAAGGCGCCGAGCAGTTCGATGCGCGCCGGGTCGGGCTGTGCGGCCCAGGTTTCCAAGAGCCGGGCCTGCTCGCCGGAATTGCCGGCGACGAAGTCTTCGGCATCCCCGGCATGGGCGGCGAGCGGCAGCAGCAGGAGGCAGGCCATAAGCAGACGATAAAGCGACATTGTCACGTCCTTGAATACGACAGAGAACCTTGTAGGAGCAGGGGGCGCCGAGCCCTTGCCCGCGATGGCGATCGTCGGGTCGACAACGTACTTCTTGAGGACGCTATCGCGAGCAAGCTGCGCTCCTACAGATGGGGGCGGCGGTCAGTTGCTCTTCACCGCGTAGTCCGGCTTCTTGTCGTTGCCCGGGATGTAGGGGCTCCAGGGCTGGGCGCGGACCGGGCCCGCGGTCTGCCAGACCACGTTGAACTGACCGTCGGGCTGGATCTCGCCGATCATCACCGGCTTGTGCAGGTGGTGGTTGCTCGGGTCCATGGTCAGGGTGTAGCCCGAGGGCGCGGCGAAGGTCTGTCCGGCCAGGGCCTCGCGGACCTTGTCGACATCGGTGGACTTGGCCTTCTCCACGGCCTGGGCCCACATGTGGATGCCCACGTAGGTGGCCTCCATCGGGTCGTTGGTCACCGCCTTGTCGGCCCCCGGCAGGTTCTTGGCCTTGGCGTAGGCCTTCCAGGCCGCGACGAACTTCTGGTTCACCGGGTTATCCACCGACTCGAAGTAGTTCCAGGCGGCGAGGTTGCCCACCAGCGGCTTGGTGTCGATGCCGCGCAGTTCTTCCTCGCCCACCGAGAAGGCCACCACCGGCACCTCGGTGGCCTTCAGGCCCTGGTTGGCCAACTCCTTATAGAAGGGCACGTTGGAGTCGCCGTTGACCGTGGAGATCACCGCGGTCTTGCCGCCGGCGGCGAACTTCTTGATGCTGGCGACGATGGTCTGGTAGTCGCTATGGCCGAACGGGGTGTAGACCTCTTCGATGTCCTTGTCGGCCACGCCCTTGGCGTGCAGGAAGGAGCGCAGGATCTTGTTGGTGGTGCGTGGGTAGACGTAGTCGGTGCCCAGCAGGAAGAAGCGCTTGGCGCTGCCGCCGTCTTCGCTCATCAGGTATTCCACCGCCGGGATCGCCTGCTGGTTCGGCGCCGCGCCGGTGTAGAACACGTTGGGCGACATTTCCTCGCCCTCGTATTGCACCGGATAGAACAAGAGGCCGTTGAGTTCCTCGAACACCGGCAGCACCGATTTGCGCGAGACCGAAGTCCAGCAGCCGAACACCACCGCCACCTTGTCCTGGCTCAGCAACTGCCGGCCCTTCTCGGCGAACAGCGGCCAGTTGGAGGCCGGGTCCACCACTACCGCTTCCAGTTGCTTGCCGTTGACCCCACCCTTGGCGTTGATCTCGTCGATGGTCATCAGGGCCATGTCCTTGAGCGAGGTCTCGGAGATCGCCATGGTGCCCGACAGCGAATGCAGGATGCCCACCTTGATGGTCTCGGCGGCCTGGACGGTCCAGGTCAGGCCCATGGCGGCAAGAGCGGTCGAGAGGGTGAAAGCCTTGAGCAAGCTACGACGCTTCATTGTGCGATCTCCGTGAACTCTTGGATTTTTTAAGAGGCAGATGCGAACCAGTGAAGGGTGTTTTGCAAGGGCTGTGCCGGGTTGGCCAAGGCATGGAAACGTTGCCCCCACGGCGTGGGGGAGCCGGCTTGGCGCACCATTGCGGGGCCAGGTGGAGCCTTTGGTGCGGACGAATGCGCTTGGTTGGTGCCGGGTTGGAGGCAACCCGGCATGGCTTTTCTGTAGGAGCGAGCGGGCGGCGATCCTACTTGCCCGCGATGGCGGCGCATCAGGTACACCGCTATCGCGGGCAAGCCTCGCCCTACAAATACAAAGGACCTCAGCGTCGGCGCATCAGGCCGATGAAGAACAAGCCGCCGATGGCCGCGGTGGCCACGCCGATGGGCAGGTCCTCGGGGGCGATCAGGGTTCGCGCGGCGACGTCCACCCACACCAGGAACAGGCTGCCCAGCAGCACGCAGGCGGGCAGCAGCCGACGGTGTTCGGCACCCACCAGGCGCCGGGCGATGTGCGGCACCATCAGCCCGACGAAGCCGATGGAACCGCTGATGGACACCAGCACCCCGGTCATCAGCGAGGCGATCAGGAACACCTTCAGGCGCACGTTGCGTGCGTTCAGGCCCAGGGTCACGGCGGTCTGCTCGCCGGCCATCAGGGCGTTCAATGGCCGGGCCATGCCCAGCAGCAACAGCAACCCGAGCAGCACGCTGATCGCGGGAATCGCCAGCAGCTCCCAGCGCGCCAGGCCCAGGCCGCCGAGCATCCAGAACATCACCGCCGAACTGGCCCGGTGGTCGCCCATGAACAGCAGCAGGTTGGCCACCGCCATCATCACGAACGACACCGCCACCCCGCACAGCAGCAGGCGGTCGCTGTCCAGGCGACCGCTGCGGGCGGCGATGCCCAGCACCAGGAGCATGCTCGCCACGGCGCCGATGAAGGCGGCCAGGGGCAGGGTCAACAGGCCGATGACCTGCCCCACGTGCAGGACCACGATCACCGCGCCGAGGGTGGCGCCGGAGGTGACGCCCAGCAGGTGCGGGTCGGCCAGCGGGTTGCGGGTCACCGCTTGCAGCACTGCGCCGATCAGCGCCAGCCCGGCGCCCACCAGCGCTCCCAGGAGCATGCGCGGCACGCGGATCAGCCAGACGATATGTTCCTGGCCGGGGCTCCAGTCCACCTCGCCCAGGCCCAGGGTCTTGTGCAACAGGATGCGGCCCACCACGTCCACCGGCACCCGCGCCGGACCGAAGCCCAGGGACAGCACGCAAGAGGCCAGGAGCAGGCCGGCCAGGGTCAAGAGCAGCCAGCTGTAGCGACGTGTAGTCATTCGCCGTGGAAACCCTTGGCCAGGGTTTCCACCGCCAGCACGTTGTCGATGCCCGGGGTGGCCTGCACATAGGGGATGACGATGAAGCGCTGGTTCTTGATGGCGTCGACGCCTTGCAGCGCCGGGTTGTCCAGCAGGAACCGCTGCTTCTGCTCGGCGGTGACTTCGCTGTAGTCGACGATGACGATCACTTGCGGGTTGCGCTCCACCACGGTCTCCCAGTTGACCCGGGTCCAGCTGGCCTCGACGTCGTCGAGGATGTTGCGCCCGCCGGCGGCGTCGATCAGCGCCTGGGGCATGCCCAGGCGGCCGGAGGTCATGGCCCGGTCTTCACCGCTGTCGTAGAGGAACACCCGGGGTTTTTCCGCGGGCAGGTCCTGTTGCACCTGGGCCACCTGCTCCTGCATCTGGGCGATCAGGGCATTGGCGCGATCCTGCACGTCGAAGATCCGGCCGAGGTTGCGCAGGTCGTTGTAGGTATCGTCGAGGCTGGCGGCCGGGCGCTTCATCACGAACGCGCAGGACTCGGTCAGCTCATAGACATTGATGCCCAGGGGCGCCAGGGTCTGCGGGGTCAGGTCGCCGCCCACGCGCATGCCGTAGTCCCAGCCGGCGAACAGGAAGTCGACGTTGGCATTGAGCAGGGTCTCCACCGACGGGTACTTGGCCGCCAGCTCCGGCAGGCCGTCCAGCAGGACGCTCATCTGTGGGGTCACGGCCTTCCAGCCACTGACTCCGCTGTAGCCCACCATGCGCGATTTGAGGCCCAGGGCGAGCATCATCTGGGTCATGTTGATGTCGTGGCTCAGGGCATGCTTGGGCGCTTGCTTGAAGGTCACTTCGCGGTTGCAACTGGCGAGGGTCAATGGGTAGCGGGTGGCCTCGGCGAAGGCCTGGGCGGCCCCCAGTGACAGGGCCAGGAGCAGGCTGGAGCGAAGCAGGGAGCGCAAGGTCATGGTTGGGTGATCCAGGTGATTCGTGGGTAGCCGGACAGGGGGTGGGCATCGATCAGCGCCTCGACGCCGAAGACGTTGCGCAGCAACTCGACGGTGAGCACTTCGCGGGGAGTGCCGCTGGCAACGATGCGTCCGTGGTCGAGGACGTACAGGCGGTCGCAGAAGGCCGCGGCCAGGTTCAGGTCGTGGATGCTGGCCAGGGTGCCGATGCCCAGGCGCTTGACCCGTTGCAGCAGTTCCAGCTGGTAGCGCGGGTCGAGGTGGTTGGTCGGCTCGTCGAGGATCAGCAACTGCGGTTGCTGGGCCAGGGCCCGGGCCAGGATCACCCGTTGTTTTTCCCCGCCCGAGAGGGTGGCGAAGGCATGCTCCTCGAAGCCCAGCAGGCCTACGGACTCCAGGGCCTCGCGGGCGATGGCGCGGTCGTGCCGGGTGTCGCCGTCGAACAGGCCCTTGTGCGGGGTGCGGCCCATGGCGACCACTTCCTGCACGGTGAGGCCGAAGGCATCGGGAAACTCCTGGAGCACCACGGCGATGCGTTGTGCGCACCAGCGTGGCGACTGCTTCCAGACATTCTGATGGGCCAGTTGCACCTCGCCCTGCTGCGGCTTGCTGAAGCGATAGGCGCAGCGCAGCAGGCTGGTCTTGCCGCTGCCATTGGGCCCGATCAGGCCGACGAACTCCCCGGCCTGCACGTGCAGGTTGGCCTCACGCAGTTGGAACTGGTGGTGGCAGTGGCCCTGGCCCAGGGGGCTCCAGGCCAGGTCGAGGAGGTTCAGCGAGGTCATGCCTTGTCCGTGTGGTTGCCGGTGGTCCCGCCAGGGATCAGAAGCGATAGTCGGCGGTGACGAAGAACGAGCGCGGTTCGCCGAGTATCCATTGCTGGCCGTCATTGTATTGGCTTTGGGCGTACTGGCGGTCGAACAGATTGTTCAATTGCAGGCCCAGGGTGGTATTGCGCAAGGCTTGCCACGAGAGGTTGGCGTCCACCACGGTGTAGCTGGGCAGCTGGTTGCGGTTGGCCATGTCGGCGTAGCGCGCATCGACGTAGCGCACCCCGGCGCCGGCCCGCAGGTCGTCGTTGATGGCCTTGCTCAGCCACAGGTTGGCGGTGCGCCGTGGTACGTCCACCGGGCGCTTGCCATCGCGGGAGACTGGCTGGTCATCCACCATCTGGGTGAAGTCATCGTACTGGGCGCGAACAATGGCGGCGTTGGCCTGCACTTGCCAGGCGCGGGGCAATTGCAGGTCCAGGCTGGCCTCCAGGCCATTGGAGGATTGCTGGCCTACTTGATCCTTGCGGGGTGCAGCTCCGGCAACTTGAGGCACATCTATCAGCAGCTTCTTCTTGACGATGTGGTAGGCCGCCAGGGTCCATTCGCCGCGCTGGTCCCAGAACGCCTGCTTGAGACCGACCTCGGTCTGCTTGGCGGTGGACAGGTCGAATTGCTGCTGATCCGGACTCAGGGAAATCAGCCCGCCGACACCGTCGGTGCTGGTGGAGTACTGGCCATAGAGGGAGGTGTCCGGGGTGACGGCGAATACCAGGCCGGCCTTCCAGTTGTTGCCGGTCAGGGTCTTGTCGCTCTGGCTGCCGTCCTTCAAGTCATCGCGATCGATATGCGCATAGTCGCGGCGCACGCCGGTCACCAGGGACCAGCGCTCGCTGAGTTGCAGGCGGTTTTCAGCGAAGACCGACATCTGCCGGGTGGTGGTCTTGAATTGGTCGCGGTAGGGGCTGTTGCTGGCGAACTCGCCTTTGGCCGGATGGTAGACGTCTACCGGTTGACCATTGGCAAAGCTGTCGTTGAAGGGCGAATTGCTCTTCATATGGAAGCGGATGCGGTTGTAGTCCATGCCGACCAGGGTCTGGCTGTCGAGGCCGAACAGAGAGTGCTTGAGGGTGAAGGTCTGGCGGTCGCCTACCTGTTCCTGCTGGTGGCCGATACCGAAGTAGCCGCTGCGGCTCAGTTGCCGGTCCGCCGTGCTCCAGTTGTAATTCTCGGCGTTCTGCCAGCGGCGCTGGGCCTTGAGGTAGTACAGCTCGTTGCTGGCGCTGAGGTTGTCGGAAATCTGCCACTCGCTGGTCAGGCGGGTCCACTGGTCGTTGTAGTGCTGCTTGTCGTTGCTGACGTTGTAGTTCTTGTCCCGCAGGCGCTTGTGCAAGCGCCCGTCGATCAGTGGCGTGCCGAAGTCGTTCATCGGGTTCTGGTCGCCGTAGTCGTGGGCCAGGGTGAAGGCCAGGTCATCGCGGGCCTGCCAGCGCAGGGCGGCGCTGACGAAATCCCCCGAGGAATCGCCACGGTCGACCCAGCCGTTGCTGCGCTCGCGATTGAGGTTGAGCCGGTAGCTCAGGCTGTCGCTCAGCGAACCGCCACTGTCCAGGGCCTGTTGCTGGCGATCGAAGGAACCGTAGCCCAGGCGCAGGTGGTTCTCGATCTCGCCACTGAAGGGCTTCTTGGGGAGGGTGTTGATCACCGCGCCAGTGGCGCCTTCGCCGTACAGCACCGAGGCCGGGCCGCGCAATACGTCGACCCGTTCCACGGCCCAGCTGTTCACCGGAAAGGTCACGGTGCCCATGCCGGTGTACATGCGGTTGCCATCGTAGAGTTGCATCACCGAACTCTGCCCGGTGAAGCCCCGGGCCGACAACGAGGTGCCGCCATCACCCGGGGTGCCGGTGCGGCTGATGCCGGCGCTGCGCGATACCGCGTCCTGGATGCTGCGATCGCCCCGGGCGCGAATGCGCTCGCCACTCAGGCTGTCGGTGCTGGCCGGGGTTTCCAGGGCGCTCAGGCCCAAGCGTGAGCCGGCGGTGGTCGGGGTCTTCAGGCTGATGCTGTCGTCGCTGTCGTTGGCTGCGGCAGAGATAGTGCCGGTGGGCAGGGTCAGGGCGGTATCGCCGGCCTGGGACAGGGACGGTAGGGCGAGCAGGCAGAAAGTGGACAGCAGGTACTTGTTCATCGGGACGCAGGATCGCTTCTTCCAGAGGGTGTCCGCAGCGGCGAGGCTGCGGACAGGATCTTACATGCAGCGTTATAAAGTAACATTATAAATCCGCACGACTGAAGCGGCGAAATTCTACAGGGCGCTCTGCAACGCGCATCTCGCCGGCTTCATGTTGAAGATGAGGCGGATTCAGGACCCCGGGCCAAGCGCGAAAGCACCAGGCGATCCAACAGCCACACCACCACCAGCGAGGCGCCGACCAGGGGGAACGCCAGGGCCAGCAGGACGATGACCAGCATTGCGGTTTTCCAGCGTGGCAAATCGTGGCGCAGCGGCGGAACCCCGAGACGGCCGGCGGGGCGACGCTGCCACCACATGACGATGCCGCTCACCGCACCGAGCAGGATCATCAGGCACACCACCAGCACCACCAGCTGGTTGACGCGGCCGAACATCTTGCCCTCATGCAACATCACTCCCAGCTCGGTGGCTCGGGCCACATTGCTGTAGTGCTGCCAGCGCACATCGGCCAGGACCTTGCCGGTGTACTGGTCGACATGCAGGGTGGCGTCGTTGCGCGGGTCGTCGGCGAACAGGGCGATGGTGAACACCCCGGTGGCGCTGCTGGGCAGGGTGATGCTGTAGCCGGGCTCGACCTGGCGCTGGCGCGCGATGTCCTGGACCTGTTGCAGGCTGATGGCTGGGGCTGCCGGGGCCGCTGCGGCCATGGCCTGGCCCATGTGCTCGGCATGGTCGCCGGACATCGGCATCGGCGTGTTCTCCAGGGCCCAGGGCACGGTCTGGCGGGTGGCGCTGTTGAGCTCGCCGGCCTGCTGGTCGGAGGTCGGTACGTCGTTCCACATGGCCGCCGGGAAGCGGTTCCATAGGTCGGCGTACTGCTTGCCCCAGAAGCCGGTCCAGGTCATGCCGCTGAGTAGCATCAACAGCAGGAAGGCCGCGCCCCAGAACCCCAGCACGCCATGCAGGTCGCGCCAGAACAGCCGGCCCCTTGCGTTCAGGCGTGGCCAGAGCACGCCTGCCGAAGACTTGCCCCGTGGCCACCACAGGTACAGGCCCGAGACCACCAGGACGATGCCCCAGCTGGCCGCCAGCTCCACCAGCCGGTCGCCGACGGTGCCGATCATCAGCTCGCCGTGAATGGCCCGGGCCACCGCCTGCAGGTTGCGCTTGGCATCCTGCTCGCCAAGCACGTCGCCATGGTAGGGGTCGATGAAGACGTTGAGTTCCTGGCCTTTGTGCTGCACCACGAACTGGGCGCTGCGCCCGGCATCCACAGGTGGCAGGTACTGCTTGATTCGGCCCTGGGGATAGGCCGCCTGGACCCGTTGCAGTAGCTGGTCGGCCGCCAGGCTGTGCTGCCCGGCGGGGACCTTGAGCAAGCTGGGGTACATCAGTGGATCGAGTTGCGGTTTGAACAGGTAGACGATGCCGGTCAGGGCCAGCATCACCATGAAAGGGGCGACGAACAGCCCGGCGTAGAAATGCCAGCGCCAGGCCAGGTTGTAGAAAGACACTTTGGGTCGGTTCATCGGCAAGCGCTCCGCAAGGTTGTGGATCTGTCGTTATGGGTGGCACCTGAAACCACTGCTGAAGGCCCTGGGGGCCTTGTCGCAGCCTCGCCCGCTCGGCAGCGGCTACAGGTGCCTGGTGTAGCCGCTGCCGCAGGCTGCGTACGGTCGCGCAGCGGCCGCAACGGTTCGTCAGAAGCTCAGGTCGACCTTGGTCCAGAAGGTGCGGCCGGGTTCCTTGATGGCTTGTGGATCAGTGGCCGGGTAGCCGAAGCCGGCGTTGCCCGCCAGGTTCAGGTGCTCGGCGTAGGCCTTGCCGAACAGGTTGTCGACCCCGGTGCTGAGCTTGAGGTTCTTGTTGATGCGGTAGGCGCCGTTGAGCGAGAACACGCCGAAGCCGCCGCTCTGGCCGAAGTCCTTGCCGACCACGTTGCCCTTGTTCAGGTCGACGCGGTTCTGCGCCGCCACCACCCGCCACAAGGCGCCGGCGCTCCAGTCGTCCTCGCTGTAGGTCAGGCCCAAGCGCGCATCCAGCGGTGGCATCTGCGGCAGGGCCTTGCCATCGCTGCTGTTCTTGCCCCAGGCGTAGGCCAGGGTGGCATCGGCCTTCCAGTTCGAGGTCAGCTTGTAGGCCGCGCCCAGTTCGCCGCCCATGATCCGGGCGTCGATGTTCTCGGCCCGGGACGTGCTCATGCCCATCATCTTCGAGTTGTAGTCGAAGAGGATGTAGTCCCGTACCTGGCCGATGTAGCCCGAAGCCCAGGCCTCCAGGTCGGCGCCCTGGTACTGCAGGCCGAAATCGAGCTGGGTGGTTTTTTCCGGCTTGATCGAGTCAAAAGCGTTCAACGAGCCGGCCGGGCCCATCTTCGGCGAGAACAATTCCCAGTAGTCGGGGAAGCGCTGGGCGTGGCCGAGACCGGCGTACAAGGTGGTCGGACTGTCGGCCAGGTCATGCTCGTAACGCACGAAGCCGCTGGGCAGGGTGTCGGCCCGCGTGTCGCCGGCGGTGGGGTTGGGGCGGCTCATCATTCCCGACTTGATGCTCTGCCGGTAGTCCTTGGCCGAGGCCCGGTCGAGGCGGGCGCCGGTGATCAGCCGGTCGCGCTCGGCGGCGTACCAGGTCAGCTCGCCGAAGGCGCCATAGTTGTGGAAGTCGGCGTCCTTGGCCCAGGGCTGGCCCTTGTGCGCATCCACGCCCATGCCGCCGCGCTGGCGGTGTTCGTTGGTCTGGGCATCGATGCCGCCGATCAACTGCACATCGGCCCAGCGCCAGGTGGCCTTGATCCGCGCCCCGAGAGTGCGGCGGTCGACGTTGCTGACCATGGGCTTGCCCATCATGCCGCTGCCCGACGGGGTGCGCAGGCTGTAGTTGTCCATCACGTGATCGGCGTAGTTGTAGTAGACCTGGGCCTCGACCTTATCCAGGACCTCGCCGATGTTGGATTTCTCGAACCGCAGGCCCAGGCTCTCGCGCTTGAACTGCGAGCCATCCATGCCGCGACCGGCGTAGCGGGCCTCGCCGTCGCCCTTGCCGGCAGTCAGCTCCAGCAGGGTGTCGGCGTCCGGGGTCCAGCCCAGGGCGACATCGCCGTTCCACTTGTCGTAGCGCGAGGCCACGGTGTCGTTGTTACCGTCCTTGTAGTCGTCGGAGTGGGCGGTGTTGCCGATCACCCGGACATAACCCAGGGGGCCGCCGGCAGCCGCGTCCAGGGTCTTGTCGAAGCGGCCGTTGGAGCCGGCCAGCAGGCTGGCGTTGACCCGGGTGCCGAGTTCGCCGAAGTGCTCGGGCTCACGGTCGAAGAGCACGGTGCCGGCGGAGGCACCGGGGCCCCAGAGCACGGTCTGCGGGCCCTTGATCACGGTCAGCCGGTCGTAGGTTTCCGGGGAGATGTAGGAGGTCGGGGCGTCCATGCGACCAGGGCAGGCACCGAGCATCATGCTGCCGTTGGTGAGGATGTTCAGCCGTGAGCCGAACATGCCGCGCAGCACCGGGTCGCCGTTGGTGCCGCCGTTGCGCACCAGGGCGAAGCCGGGAATGGTCTTGAGATAGTCGCCGCCATCGCTGGCCGGCACCGGTTGGCGTGGGTCCTTGGGGTTGGTGACCACGGTCAGGGGCGAGCTGGGGGCGATGGCGGTGATCACCGTCGGGCTCAGCTCGGTGCTGTGGTGGGCGTGTTCGGCCGAAGCCTCGTCGGCCACGGCCAGGGGCGCCAGCAGGGCACCACACAGCACCGCCAGGGCACGGTTGAAGTGCTGGCGCGACGGGTTCAGGGCAAAAGGCTTGGATGGCTGGGCAACGCCCAGGCGCGAGTCAGCAGAAAACATAATGGTTCCATCGATCGGTCTTGAATGACACGGCCGCGAGCGCACGCCTGTCGTGCTGACAGCCGGCCGTGTGGAGTGAGCAGGTGACTCAGGCGTCGATCGGCGGAGCGCGGGTCAGCGCGCCGGGGAACACGGTCTGCCGGGCGTGGCCCAGGCGCGTGGTGGGGACCAGGAAAGGCTGGGCCAGCGGTGCATCGAGCTGGGCGAATGACAGCCCTGACGGCAGTGCCGGGCAGTTGAACAGCAGGCTGCAATAACCGCATTTCTCCCAGAGCACATGCTGCTCGCTCTGGGCTTTGGCGGGGTGCGAAGCGTGTGGGTTATCGCCGTGGCAGCCGGACACGCCGCTGCCCATGTCCATGGATACGGACATGTCCATCGGCATCGCGTGATCCATCGGCATCGACTGGGAAATCAGCGGACCGATGAAGATCATCAGCATGGCGAACAGGCTGATCCAGCTGCCGCGCCGCACTCCGATGGAGGGACGGCGCGCGGCGGACCGCCTGCGGCCAGGCGCGAGCGGGGCGTTCACGGATGGGACCGGCGGTCAGTGTTTAGTGAGCGTGCTGATGCTCTTGCGCAGCGCCGGGTGCCTGCTTCTGCACGGCGACCTCGACGGTGACGTCGCCGGCCTTTTCGAAGTGCAGGGTCAGCGGGAAGCGCTTGCCATCGCTGAGCAGGCTGCGGTCCTTGAGCTCCATGAGCATCACGTGATAGCTCATGGGCGCGAATCGCACTTCGCCGCCGGCGGGCACGGCCACCTTGGCCACCTGCTGCATCTTCATCATGTCGCCCTGCATCACATGCTCATGCAGTTCGGCGCGACCGGCGATCGGCGTCTCGACG
Organism: Pseudomonas sp. KCJK8993; assembly: GCF_046230915.1. Classification (NCBI taxonomy): domain Bacteria; kingdom Pseudomonadati; phylum Pseudomonadota; class Gammaproteobacteria; order Pseudomonadales; family Pseudomonadaceae; genus Pseudomonas; species Pseudomonas sp. KCJK8993. Next base: position 50,310 of record NZ_JBJJLO010000012.1, on the reverse strand, counting down.
CTGAGCAGGGTGTCGGCGCTCTTGCCCGGGTTGTGCAGCACGAAATAGGCGGCGACGGTCGGCGCGTTCGGCGGCAGTTCCTGCGACCAGGGATGGTCGATCTGCAATTGGCCGGCCTTGTATTCATGGGCGCTGGCGAAGCTGGCAGGCAACAGCAGGGCGGCCAGCAGCAGGGTGTGCTTGACCAGGGAAGACTTGAGCATGGTGGTTCTCCAGAACGATTCAAAAACGCAGGTCACTTGCGAAAGGGAATCATGCCAGAGGCGGTGCACCGGGATTCAGGCTGGGCCATTGCTGGCGCGGGGTGAGTTGTTCGAGCGGTGGTTGCGGGGCGCCCGGCTGGGCGATGAAGCGGGTGAAGTACAGCTGCGGCGCATGGCCAGGCAGGGCCACCAGGGGCGCCGAGCCGGAGCAGCACCAGCAATGCTGCATGTTCGAGTGATCGTCGTCCTGCGGGGCTTTTTGTTCGAGCTTGCCCAGGGAGATGGCGATCATCTTGGTGCCGCTGGAGGAACAGAAACTGCCCCATAGCAGTTGTTCGTCCAGCCCCTGGTCGCTGTTCTGCATGGCCCCGGAAAGCGGCATGGCAAGCATGTTGAACAGCACTGCGAAGCAGGCGATCCAGGCAAATGCGAGCCGTTGTCGGGACATGGTGACGATCCGTCGGTTGAGCGATCAGGCGGGTATTTAGCCTGATCGCTGTGGATAAGTAAAAAAACAACGTGTGCGGTGTGGTGTCGCAGTGCTGGCTCAGGCCGGGCTGACCTGGAGCTTGAGTCCCAGCGCCTTCATCACCTTGATGATAGTCGCGAACTCGGGATTGCCCTGGCTGCCCAGCGCCTTGTACAGGCTTTCGCGGCCCAGGCCGGTGTCCCGGGCTATCTGGGTCATGCCCCGGGCGCGGGCGATGTCGTTGAGGGCGGCGCGGATCAGCACGCCATCGCCGGCATCTTCCTCGAAGCAGGCATCGAGGTAGGCCACCATGTCCTGCGGGGTCTTGAGGTAGTCGGCCGCATCGAAGCGGGTCACTGGGGTGCGCATGTTTCAGTCCTCGCTCTTGAGGTCGTGAGCCCGTTGCCGGGCTCGTTGGATGTCGCGACTCTGGGTGCTCTTGTCGCCACCGATCAACAACAGGTAGAGCCGTTCGCCTCGCCTTGAAAAGTACACCCGGTAGCCGGGCCCACGGTGGATACGCATCTCATGGACTCCACCTCCCATTGATACACAGTCGCCGAACCGCCCTAGTTACGCTGCCCTGATCCGGGCCAGTACACGGGTCTTCCCCTGAGGGTCCTTGAGGCGAGTGAGCCAGTGGCTGAACTCCTGGGTTTGCTCGAAGACGAACATGGCGACTGTATTCCTTGGGATACGCCCCTGGCAACTCATTTGCCAGATGAAAGGCAACGCTGCGACGACCGGGCGTGCAGCCGGTCGTTGCTGAGCTCCCAAGAAAGTTAAGGCAGGAGACTGGCGGGCACAGCCAGGGCGTTCCCAGGTTGAGGTGAGGCGCGGCGCTTTTTGCTGTCAGGCGCTAGACAGCCGCTCGAGGGCGGCCAGGAGCTGGGGTACTTCGGTAAAATGGCGATCGACCTCGGGCAGGTCGGGGCGCTTGAGTATCAACACCGGTACTCCCCGTTCACGGGCCACTTCCAGCTTGGGTTCGGTGGCGCTGCTGCCGCTGTTCTTGCTGATCAGCACATCGATGCGCCGGCGCGCGAACAGTTCGCGCTCGTCGTCGATCTGGAACGGGCCGCGGGCGCCGATCACTTCGCAGCGCTCGTTGCCCGGGCAGGCTTCCAGGGCGCGCAGGGTCCAGAACTGGCTGGCGGGAATCTCCTCCAGATGCTGCAAGGGTTCGCGCCCCAGAGTGAACAGCGGTCGCTGGAACGGTTCGAGGGCTTGCATCAGTTGTGGCCAGTCGGCCACCTCGCGCCAGTCGTCCCCGGGCTGCGCTTGCCAGGCCGGGCGGCGCAGGGCCCAGCAGGGAATGCCGGCGAGCCGGGCGGCGGCCTGGGCATTGACGCTGATCTGCGCGGCATAGGGGTGAGTGGCATCCAGTAGCAGAGTGATGTTCTGGGCGCGAATGAACTGCGCCAGGCCCTCGGCTCCGCCATAGCCACCGACCCGCACCTGGCAGGCCAGGTCCGTGGGCACCCGGCCGATGCCGGCCAGGCTGTAGACATGTTCCGGCCCCAGGGTGCGGGCGATGGCCAGGGCCTCGGTGACTCCGCCCAGCAGCAGGATGCGGCTCATGGCTGGGCTCCGGCATGGCCGACGATGCCGCCCTGGCGGTCGATGGCGAAGACTTCCACCTGGACCTGGGCCGGTACCACGCTGCGGGCGAAGTCCAGGGCGTGGCGGCACACCGCATCGCCCAGGGCGACTCCGGCGGCGCTGGCCAGGGCCAGTGCCTGCTGGCTGGTATTGGCCTGGCGGATGGCCTCTTGCAGCGGTTGGTCGGCACCGATTTCGGCGGCCCATTGCGCCAGCTGCGGCAGGTCGATGCTGGAGTGGCGGCTGTGCAGGTCCATGTGCCCGGCGGCCAGCTTGCTGATCTTGCCGAAGCCGCCGCACAGACTGAGTTTATCCACAGGGGCCTTGCGCAGGTGCTTGAGGACCGCGCCGACGAAGTCGCCCATTTCGATCAGGGCGATTTCCGGCAGGTCGTAGACCCGGCGCATGGTGTCTTCGCTGGCGTTGCCGGTGCAGGCGGCGACGTGCCGGTAGCCGTTGCTCCTGGCGACATCGATGCCCTGGTGGATCGAGGCGATGTAGGCCGCGCAGGAAAACGGCCGGACGATGCCACTGGTGCCCAGGATCGACAGCCCGCCGAGAATCCCCAGGCGCGGGTTCATGGTCTTCTGCGCCAGGGCCTCGCCGCCCTCGACGTTCACCGTGACTTCGAAGCCGCCGCTGTAGGCCTGCTCCTCGGCCAGGCGTTGCAGGTGCTCGCTGATCATCCGTCGCGGCACCGGGTTGATCGCCGGTTCGCCCACCGCCAGGACCAGCCCGGGGCGGGTCACGGTGCCGACTCCGGCCCCGGCGACGAAGCGAATACCCGGCTCAGGGGTCAGGCGCACCTGGGAGTAGAGCAGGGCGCCATGGGTCACGTCCGGGTCGTCGCCGGCATCCTTGATGGTCCCGGCTTCCGCACCGTCGGCGGTGCGCCGGCAGAACTCCAGGCGCATCCGCACCTCCTTGCCCTTGGGCAGGACGATATCCACCGCATCGGCCTCGACGTTGCCCAGCAGCAGGCGGGCGGCCGCGAGGCTGGTGGCGGTGGCGCAACTGCCGGTGGTCAGGCCGCTGCGCAGTGGAGCGGGCTGTTCGGCGGTTTCCTCACGCATGGGGCGCGTCCATGGATGGCGTGTAGGCTGGGTCCTGGGGTTTGTGCAGTTCCAGCAGGGTGATGGGCAGGGCCTGGCGCCAGGTGTCGAACTCGCCCAGCGGCTGGGCCTGGGCCACATGGATGCGAGTCAGCTCGCCGCCGTGGCGCTGGCGCCAGTCCATCAGGGTCATCTCGCTTTGCAGGGTCACCGCATTGGCCACCAGGCGGCCGCCGGGCTTGAGCCGTTCCCAGCAGGTGGCGAGCACGCCGTCGCGGGTCACGCCGCCGCCGATGAAGATCGCGTCCGGACGCTCCAGGCCAGCCAGGGCCTGGGGCGCGCTGCCACGGATCAGTTGCAACCCGGGAACGCCCAAGGTGTCGCGGTTATGTTCGATCAGTTGCTGGCGGCCCGCGTCGGCCTCGATGGCCAGGGCGCGGCAACTGGGGTGGGCGCGCATCCACTCGATGCCAATCGAGCCGCTGCCGGCGCCGACATCCCACAACAACTCGCCGGGCATCGGGGCCAGGCGGGCCAGGGTCATGGCGCGCACGTCGCGCTTGGTCAGCTGGCCGTCATGGGCAAAGGCCGCGTCCGGCAGGCCGGCCAGGCGCGACAGGCGGGGTGCGTCGGGGCGGGCGCGGCAGTCGATGGCCAGTAGGTTGAGGTCGGCGATGGGCGGGTCTTGCCAGTCGTCGGCGGTGCCGTCGACACGCCGCTCCAGCGGGCCACCCAGGTGTTCCAGGACGCTGATCCGGCTCGGGCCGAAGCCGCGTTCGCGCAGCAGGCCGGCCACCGCCGCCGGGCTGTGGCGGTCATTGCTCAGCACCAGCAGGCGCAGGCCGTTGGCCAACTGCGCGTTGAGTGCGGCCAATGGCCGCGCCACCAGCGACAGGCTGACCACTTCCTGCAGCGACCAGCCCAGGCGCGCGGCGGCCAGGGCGCAGGAGGAGGGCGCGGGCAAGATCAGCAGTTCTTCGGCGGGCAGCTGCCGCGCCAGGCTGGCGCCGACGCCGAAGAACATCGGGTCGCCGCTGGCCAGCACACACACCGCGGTACCACGCTGGGCGAGCACCGGCTCCAGGGAAAACGGGCTGGGCCACGGCTGGCGTTCGCCACGGATGCAAGCCGGCAGCAGCTCCAGCTGACGTTGCCCGCCGACGATCCGCGAAGCGCCCAACAGGGCATGGCGGGCATTGCGACCCAGGCCCTTGAAGCCGTCTTCACCGATTCCCACTACTGTCAGCCAGGGCGACATGGATATTCCTCGAACACAAAAGCCAGGGTTCCGACAGGCAGGCTTTTCATGCCTTCGGACAAAGCAGGCATAATACCGCGCCTTCGCCCGCGAAGCGTTTTTCCCACACTGCCGGTCACCCCTTTGAACCCACGTCCGCTGTCCACTGCCATCCGTCCCTCGGCCTGTCCGGGGTTGTTGCGTATCGTCCCGGCCCTGGACGGCGGTATCTGCCGGATCAAGCTGGCCGGCGGGGTCATCAGTGCGGCCCAGGCCGTGGCCGTGGCCGAGGCAGCGCAGCTGTTCGCCGGCGGGGTGATCGAGGCCACCAACCGCGCCAACCTGCAGATCCGTGGCATCGGCGGCGAGCACCAGGCGCTGATCGCCAAGCTGCTGGAGGCAGGCCTGGGGCCGACCACGGCGGCCGGCGACGATGTGCGCAACCTGATGCTCAGCCCCAGCGCCGGTATCGACCGCCAGTGCCTGGTCGATACCCGGCCCCTGGCGGCGCAGATCCTGCACACCCTGCAAGGTCATCCACGGTTCCACGAGTTGTCGCCCAAGTTCGCCGTGCAACTGGACGGTGGCGAGGACCTGGCCATGCTCCAGCATCATCACGACTTGTGGCTGGCAGCTTGCGAGCGCGAGGGCCAGCGGTTGCTGGCCTTCGGCCTGGCTGGTTGCCTGGCGGATGCGCCGCTGGCGGCGGTGCCGCTGGAGCAGGGCCATGACCTGCTGGTGGCGGTGCTGGAGGCGTTCCTCGACCTGGCGAGCCCCGAGCAGACCCGTATGCGGCACTTGCTGGCCCAGGTGCCGGTGGCGGAATTTCTGCTCCAGGTGCGACAGCGCCTGGGCGGCCCGCTGCTGAGCGTCGATGGCTGGCGCCGGCCGGCGGTAGCCGAGGGCTTGCACCTGGGAACTTATCCACAGGCCGTGGCCGGGCGGGTCTATGTCGGTGCGGTCGCGCCCCTGGGGCGGCTCGACCCGGGCATGCTCAAGGGGGCCGCGCAACTGGCCCAGCGCTATGGCGATTCCAGCCTGCGCCTGACGCCCTGGCAGAGCCTGCTGCTGCCCGAGATTGCCGTGGCGGATGCTCCGGCGGTCACCGCTGGCCTGGCCGAACTGGGCCTGCTCTGCCGCCCCGAGCAGGCCCTGGCCCACCTGATCGCCTGCACCGGCTCCAGCGGTTGCGCCAAAGCCCAGGCCGACACCAAGGGCGATGCGCTGCGCCTGGCGGCCTTGTTGCAGGCCCAGGGGCAACAGGCGGCGGTACACCTTTCTGGCTGCCTGCGCACGTGCGCTGCGGCCCATGTGGCGCCCACCACCCTGCTGGCGGTGGCCCCGGGACGCTACGACTTGTATGTGCGCGACGCCACGCAGCCGGGGTTCGGCAGGCTGCGCGCGCGCAACCTTTCTATAGAAGCGGCACAAGCGCTGCTTGATGTCCGCCAACGGAGCCACCTTGATGATTGATTACATCCGCGACGGTCAGGAGATCTATCGCAACTCCTTCGCGATCATCCGCGAAGAAGCCAGGCTAGAACGCATTCCGGCCGACCTGGAAAAACTCGCGGTACGGGTGATCCACGCCTGCGGCATGGTCGAGGCCATCGATGGCCTGCAGTTTTCCGAGGGCGCCGGCAAGGCCGGGCGCGAGGCCCTGGCTGCTGGGGCGCCGATCCTCTGCGATGCGCGGATGGTGTCCGAAGGCATCACCCGGGCACGGCTGCCGGCCAACAACCCGGTGATCTGCACCCTGCGTGACGAGAGCGTGCCGCAGCTGGCCCGGGAGCTGGGCAACACCCGTTCGGCGGTGGCCCTGGAACTGTGGCGGCCCTACCTGGAAGGCAGCGTGGTGGTGATCGGCAATGCCCCCACCGCGCTGTTCTACCTGTTGGAAATGCTCGACGCTGGCGCACCTAAGCCAGCGCTGATCCTTGGCTTCCCGGTGGGTTTCGTCGGCGCTGCCGAATCCAAGGCGATGCTGGCCGCCGACAGCCGTGGCGTGCCGTTCGTGATCATGCAAGGCCGCCTGGGCGGCAGTGCCATGGCCGCCGCCGCCGTCAACGCCCTGGCCACGGAGATCGAATGATGCAGCAACCTGGACGTTTGATCGGCCTCGGCGTGGGCCCTGGTGATCCGGAACTGATTACCCTCAAGGCCCTGCGCCTGCTGCGCGAGTCGCCGGTGGTGGCCTACTTCGTCGCCAAGGGGAAAAAGGGCAATGCCTTCGGCATCATCGAAGCGCACCTGCAAGAGGCGCAGACCCTGCTGCCGCTGGTCTACCCGGTGACCACCGAAGCGCTGCCGGCGCCGCTGTCCTATGAGCAGGTGATCAGCGATTTCTACGACGAAGCCAGCGTGCAAGTGGCCGAGCACCTGGATGCCGGCCGCGATGTGGCGGTGATCTGCGAGGGCGACCCGTTCTTCTACGGCTCCTACATGTACCTGCACGACCGCCTGGCCGAGCGCTACCAGGCCGAAGTGGTGCCGGGGGTCTGCTCGATGCTCGGCGGCGCCTCGGTGCTGGGGGCGCCGCTGGTGTATCGCAACCAGAGCCTGTCGGTGCTGTCCGGGGTGCTGCCCCATGAGGAGCTCAAGCGCCGCCTGGCCGATGCCGACGCGGCAGTGGTGATGAAGCTGGGGCGCAATTTCCCCAAGGTCCGCCAGGTCCTGGATGAGCTGGGGCTGGCGCAGCGGGCGCTGTATGTCGAGCGCGCGACCATGGCCAACCAGAAGATCGTGCCCCTGGACGAGGTGGAGCCGATGTCGTCGCCGTACTTCTCGTTGATCATCGTTCCCGGACAAAGGTGGCAAGGCTGATGGCGCGTTCGATTCCGGCCATCGTCATCCTTGGCCAAGGCAGCCTCGATACCGCGCGGCGGATCCAGCGCCTGTACCCCGATGCCCTGGTCTACGGCCTGGCCGAGCGCACCACGGGCGCCGACCGCAGTTATCAGGAGTTCGGCGCGACCCTGCGCCAGCTCTATCAACAAGACACGCCGATCATCGCCCTGTGCGCCGCCGGCATCGTGATCCGCACCCTGGCGCCGCTGCTGCTGGAGAAGGGCGCCGAGCCGCCGGTACTGGCAGTGGCCGAGGACGGCAGCGCGGTGGTGCCATTGCTGGGCGGCCTGGGTGGGGTCAACGTCATGGCGCGGGAAATCGCTGCCGGCCTGGGCGTAGCAGCAGCCATCACCACCAGTGGCGAGCTGCGCTTCGGCACCTGTCTGCTCAATCCACCCAGCGGCTATGCCCTGGGCGACCTGGAGCTGGGCAAGCGCTTCGTCTCCGACCTGCTGGGCGGTGAAAGCGTGCGCATCGAAGGCGCCGCGCCCTGGCTGGCCGAGGCCCGCTTGCCGGAAGATCGCGAAGCTCGGTTGACCATCCGGGTCGGTTCCGCCGAGCGCGAGCCCACCGCCAACGAACTGCTGATCTACCCGCGCAGTGTCCTCATCGCACTCACCTGCAGGAACGAGCTGGCTCGCGATAGCGGCCCCGAGTTGGCCGAGCATCTGCGGGCCGCTCTGCACCAGGCCGGGATCGCTCGCCAATCCGTCGCTTGCCTGCTGGCCGCCGCCAATGAAATGGCCAGCCCGGCCTTGCGTGAAGCCGCCGCCGAGCTGGGGGTGCCGCTGCGTTTTGCTCCGGCGGCCAGCAGCGTGGCGGAGCTGGCGCAACAAGCGGTGCCGCAATTGCTGCCGCCCCTCAGTGTGGGCGAGGACATTGCCATCGCCGTGGCCAGCCAGCCCCTGGACCCGCAGCGGATCGGCCAGCCCCGTGGTCGCCTGGCCGTGATCGGCCTGGGGCCGGGCGCCGCCGAACTGATGGTGCCGGCGGTCAAGGCCGAACTGGCCCGGGCCCAGGACATCCTCGGCTACGAAACCTATGTGCGCATGGCCGGCCCGTTCCGCGCCGACCAGGTCATGCACTGCACCGACAACCGCGAGGAAATGCAGCGTGCCCGCCACGCCTTCGAGCTGGCGGCCCAGGGCCGTTCGGTGGTGGTGGTGTCTTCCGGTGATCCGGGTGTCTTTGCCATGGCCGCGGCGGTGCTCGAAGCCCTGCACGAGTCCAGCGACCCGGCCTGGCACAACGTCGACCTGGAGATCCTGCCCGGGGTGTCTGCCTCCCTGGCCACCGCCGCCCAGGCGGGCGCGCCACTGGGCCACGACTTCTGCGTGTTGTCGCTGTCGGACAACCTCAAGCCCTGGGAGATCATCGAGAAGCGCCTGGACCTGGCCTCCCAGGCCGATCTGGCTTTGGCGTTCTATAACCCGATTTCGCGTTCGCGGCCGTGGCAATTGGGGCGGGCGCTGGAGATTGTGCGTCAGCACCGGACGCCGCAGACGCCGGTGGTGCTGGGGCGGGACATCGGGCGGCCGGGGCAGACCCTGCGGGTCATTACCCTGGGCGCCTTGACGCCGGAACAGGTGGATATGCGGACCATGGTGTTGGTGGGATCGTCCACTACGTGCGTGTTCCCTAAAGCCGAAGGGGGGGAGTGGGTGTATACGCCTCGTTGGTATGGCGAGAAGCCGTAGGCCTGCGCTGCCACGGTAGGGCACGCTTTTGTAGGAGCGAGCGGGCGGCGATCCGACTTGCCCGCGATGGCGCCCGTTCTGGCGCTGCATGTTTTGGACGGTGTACATATCCGTTGCTGCGGTAACGGCGGCTTACGATTCCGCCCTTACGGCGGGTCACTTTTGGCAAACGCCCGGAATGCCGGCCCAGCCAAAAGTAACCAAAAGGTCTTGCCCCTAGCGTACGGCCCTCGCTCCGGCGCCCATCAGGGGGCCATCGCCGCCGGCGATGTCCTCGACTGCGTCGAGGGGCGCTACGCGCCATCCCCCTGATGAACACCTCCACTCGGCCTGCCGATGGGGCGGGTGGATCAAAAGCCAAAGCCAAAGCCGACGACGGAGCCGGAATCGGCGCCATGCGCGACCTCCCGGTCGGCTACAGGAGGTATGGGTTCGTTCCCGGTTGGTGCGGCAAGTCTGGTTCTGCGCAAGGCAATGGCAACACTTTGGCGATTGCCGCTGGTTTTTTGCAAAGCCATAGTTGCCCGGCCGCCGACGCATCGGCGGCCGATCTTAGCCGGTCGGAAAGCAACGCGATGAATACAGAAATGCTAACCATGGAGCTTTCCAATGACCGACTTCATCCCCCTACAAAGCAATCTCACCCCCACCCCGGTTTTCCACCTCGGCCGCAACGCGCCCGCTGCGGACTTGCATGGCGGTGCGGTGCAGCGCATCAAGGCCTCGCGAGATCTGATGCACAGCCTCAACTGCCTGAGTGTCAAAGGCGTGGGTGATCAGGATTTGATTCACTTCGTCAACGCCGCTCACCTCCTGTTGCAAGACGGCTGCGACGCCTTGGATGCCTTGCAGTGGCGGCTGCAGGCATAAAAAGCCCCACCCCAGAAACAGCACAGGCTCAGTTTCCCAGTGAGCCCGCTTGTTCTTGCCGCTTAAAGCTTGAAGCTTGCAGCTGCTTCTACCCCAGGTAGCCCTTGACCCCGGTGAAGATGATCTGCGCCGCCAGGGCACAGACGAACAGGCCCATCAACCGGCTGACGATCTGCAGGCCCTGGTCGCCGAGGATGCGCTCGATGCGGTTGGACAGGTACAGCACCACGCCCACCGTGAGGCTGGCCAGGGCGATGCTGAGGATGGCGGTGAGCTTGTCGTCCCAGTGTGGCTGGCTGACGCCCATCACCAGCAGGGCGCCGATGGTGCCGGGGCCGACGGTCAGGGGGATGGTCAGCGGGACTATGGTCACGTCCTGCTGCACGTTGTCGGTCTGTACCGCCGACTTGCCCTGGGCCATGCCCAGGGCGGAGATGAACAGCACCGAGCCCGCGCCGATGCGGAACGCATCCACGGTGATGCCGAACACACCGAAGATCACCCGCCCGAACAGGTACAGCAGCACGCTGGAGACCAGGGTCGCCAGGGCGACTTTCCAGGCCAGGCGCCGACGCTCCTTGAGGGAGTAGCCACGGGTCAGGCTGATGAAGCACGAGAGGACGAAGAAGGGGCTATAGAGCACCAGCATCTTCAGGTAAACGCTGAACAGCACGTGGAGCATGGTGGAAGCTCACGACTAGGGAGGGCGAGCCAGAGTTTAACTCAGCTAGTGTGGGCGGCGCTGCGTTCGCGCAAATCGCGTTGGGTGACCCAGTGCTCCACCAGTTCGCGCAGTTGCGAGAGCTCCACCGGCTTGGCCATGTGCCCGTCCATGCCGGCCTGGCGCGCGCGCTCCTTGTGCTCGGCCAGGATATGGGCGGTGAGGGCTACCACCGGCGTGCGCACTCGCTGGTTGCCCACTTCCCAGGCCCGCAGTTGCTGGGTGGCGGAGAACCCGTCGAGCACCGGCATCTCGCAGTCCATCAGCACCAGGTCGTAGCGCTTGGCTTTCATCGCCTGCAGGGCTTCCTCGCCGTTGCTGGCGGTATCGGGCTGCAGGTTGAGCTTGCCGAGCATGCCGCGGATCACCTTGGTGGAGATGCTGTTGTCCTCGGCCACCAGGATGCGGAAATCGCTGGGCACGGTGATCGGCTCCGGGCCCAGGACCTGGGCCAGGGGCTGGTTGTAGGGCGTGACGGGCGCCTTGTCACGGTGGCTGAGCTCGTCGGCCAGGGTGGTCTTGAGGGTGTAGCCGGCCACTGGCTTGGCGAGGATGCGCTTGATCCCCGCGTTGCGTGCGATCACCTTGCTCGGCGCGTTGCTGATGCCGGTGAGCATGATCAGCAGGATGTCGTGGTTCAGGCTCGGGTCTTCCTTGATCTTCGCCGCCAGTTGCATGCCGGTCATGCCGGGCATGTTCTGGTCCAGCAGGACCACGTCGAAGTAGTCGCGCAGGTGCGCCTTGGTCCGCAGCAGGGCCAGGGCTTCCTTGCCCGAAGGCACGGCGCTGACGTTCAGGCCCCAGGCGCTGCATTGCTGCACCAGGACCTTGCGGCAGGTGTCGTTGTCGTCCACCACCAAGACCCGGGCCCCTTGCAGCGGGCCGTCGAGGTCGGCGGTGGGATGCTCCAGGCGCTCGGCATCCAGCGGCAGGGTCAGCCACAGGGTACTGCCCTGCTGGTTGCCGCTCTTGATCCCGAACTCGCCATGCATCAACAGGATCAGCTGGCGGGCGATCACCAGGCCGAGGTTACCGCCCAGGCGGGTGGTGGCCAGGAAATTCTTGCTGTGCAGCTCGGTATGCAGCAGGGCGTCGCGCTCCTCGGGCTCCATGGGCTGCCCGCTATCTTGCACGGCAATGCGCAGGCGCGGTTTGCTGCTGCGCTCGTCGAGGGCGACGACGATCAGCACTTCGCCTTCGTCGGTCTTCTTCAGGGCGTTTTCCAGCAAGCTCAGCAGGGCCTGGCGCAGCCGTGTCGGATCGCCACTGATGACCCGCGGCACCTGGGGCTGGATGAAGCTGATCAGCTCGACGTTCTGCTGCTCGGCCTTGGCCCGGAAGATGCTCAGGCAGTCTTCGATCAGGGCATTGAGATCGAACTGCACGTCGTCCAGCTCGATCTGCCCGGATTCGAGCTTGGAAATGTCGAGGATCTCGTTGATCAGGGTCAGCAGCTCGTTGCCGGCGCTGTGGATGGTCTGCACGTAGTCGCGCTGCTTGACCGACAGCGGCGTGCCCAGCAGCAGCTCGGTCATGCCCAGCACGCCGTTCATCGGGGTGCGGATCTCGTGGCTGATCTTGGCCAGGAACTCGGCCTTGGCGTTGACCTCGGCGGTGCTGGCGGCCAGGTCGCGGCTGGCGCTGAAACGGTTCTCGGTAATGTGGCGCTGGCGCTCGCCCAGGGCCACGCTCATCAGCAGGCCGGCCACGCACACCACGCTCATCAAGGTCACGATCAGCCCTTGGGGAGGCACCAGTGTCAGGCCGAGCAGGGCGGGCATGATCACCAGGGTGCCGAAGTTGAAGATCGCCATGGCGGCGACGAAACAGCGGGCCGGGCGATAGCCCTTGTGCCAGTGGTAACCGCCGATGAACAGCATGCTCAGGCCGGCCAGGGCCACCAGGGCATAAGTGACGATGTTCAGCGGCAGGCTGCTGATGAACAGCAGCAACAGGCCGGCCAGGGCGATCAGCAGGATGTTGCCCAGTAGCAGGCGGTTCAGCGGATGCGGCCCCACCGGGGAGAAGAACCGATAGGCGAACATCATGCCGGCAGGGGCGGTCAGCAGCAGTGCCAGGTAGGCGCCGGGCGTCTGCAGGGACTGCCAGTCCGGCAGCCAGGGGCCGAACAGGTTCAGCAGCATCATCAGGCTGAGGGTCAGCAGGGCCTCGCAGACCGCCAGCCACAGGCTGCTGCGCGAGCGGGTGTAGGCGAAGCGCGTGAGGTTGTGCAGGATCAGCATCGCCAGGCAGCCGAACAGCAGGCCGTAGACCAGGGTCTGGCCCTGGCTGGCGGCGGCCATCACCGCCGCTTGCAGGGTGATGTAGGGGCGCAGTTCGTGTTCGGACACCAGGCGTACGTAGACGTCCAGTGTCTTGCTGCTCTGGGGCAATGGCAACGCGAAGTCGCTGCTGGGCAGCGGCTTTTCCGTCTGGGGCTGGCTGGAGCCGGTGTTCACTTGCTCGATCAGCTGGTCGCCTTCGAGCACGTAGAGATTCAGGTGGGATAGGTCGGGAGCGAAGATCCGCAGGATCTGCTCATGGGACCCCGGCTGGAGCTTGAAGCGCAACCACAGGGCGCCGTTGGGCTCGGCGGCGGTGAGCTTGTCCAGTTCGATGGGGCTGAATTGGTTGGTGTAGCGCGGGGAACGGATGTCACTGAGTTGCAGGTCGCCCTGATCGTCGAGCAGCACCGCCCAGCCACTGCCTTGAGCGGCCAGGGCCGGATTCATGCAGAGCAGGGTCAGCAATGTGACGGTGAAGCCTAGGGCAATCCTGAGCCAGCGCACGGCGAAATCCCTTCGTTGGTTGATGCCTGATTATAACTATGCGCGGCGCAATGAGCGCCCGGCAAGGGCCTGGAGGCCCTTGCCGGGGTTTCGTGCGAGGCTTACTGTTCGCCGCGCTCGCGGGCAATGGCACGGTAGCCGATGTCCTTGCGGTAGAAGCAGCCCTGCCAGTCGATTTCGCTCGCCAGGCGGTAGGCTTGCTGCTGTGCCTGGTCGACGCTGGCGCCCATGGCAGTGGCGCACAGCACCCGGCCACCGGCGGTGACGATCTGGCCGTCCTTGAGCGCGGTGCCGGCGTGGAAGACCTTGCCTTCCAGCGCGGCGGCGGCGTCCAGGCCGGTGATGGCCGCGCCCTTGGCATAGTCACCAGGATAGCCGCCGGCCGCGAGGACGATACCCAGGCTCGGACGCGGGTCCCACTGGGCCTCGACCTTGTCCAGGGCCTGGGCCAGGGCGGCTTCCACCAGCAGCACCAGGCTCGATTGCAGGCGCAGCATGACGGGCTGGGTTTCCGGGTCGCCGAAACGGCAGTTGAACTCGATGACTTTCGGGTTGCCGGCCTTGTCGATCATCAGGCCCGCGTAGAGGAAGCCGGTATAGACGTTGCCTTCCTCGGCCATGCCGCGCACGGTCGGCCAGATGACCTGGTCCATCACGCGCTGGTGCACCTGGGCGGTGACCACCGGGGCAGGCGAATAGGCGCCCATGCCACCGGTATTCGGGCCAGTGTCGCCATCGCCGACGCGCTTGTGGTCCTGGCTGGTGGCCATGGGCAGCACGTTCTTGCCGTCGACCATGACGATGAAGCTGGCTTCCTCGCCATCGAGGAACTCTTCGATCACCACGCGCGAACCGGCGTCACCGAAAGCGTTGCCGGCGAGCATGTCGCGCACGGCTTCCTCGGCCTCGGCCAGGGTCATGGCGACGATCACGCCCTTGCCAGCGGCCAGGCCGTCGGCCTTGATCACGATCGGCGCGCCTTTTTCCCGCAGGTAGGCCAGGGCCGGCTCGATCTCGGTGAAGTTCTGGTAGTCGGCGGTGGGGATCTTGTGGCGGGCCAGGAAATCCTTGGTGAAGGCCTTGGAGCCTTCCAGCTGGGCCGCGCCCTGGGTCGGGCCGAAGCAGTCCAGGCCACGGGCACGGAACAGGTCGACCACACCGGCCACCAGCGGCACTTCCGGACCGACGATGGTCAGGGCAACGTTCTTCTCGGCGAAGTCGGCCAGTTGCTCAAGGGCCAGCACGTCGATGGCCACGTTCTCGCACTTGGCCTCGATGGCGGTACCGGCGTTGCCGGGAGCGACGAATACTTTTTCGACCCGTGGGTCCTGAGCGACTTTCCAGGCCAGGGCGTGTTCACGACCGCCGCTACCAATGATCAACACATTCATTTCAAAAACCTCGGATGACGCAAATTCTGTTAGGTGCCTGGAGCGCTTCACGCTTCAGGAGGTCGCAATGAAGTAGGTAGATGCAAGGCGGGGCCGGTTCCGATGAGCGGAGTTGCCTTCTGGCAATGAGCATCAGTGGAACCGGCCTCAACGCAGCAGATGCCTGCTTCAGTGCGGCCGCTGCCGTATTAGTGGCGGAAGTGGCGCATGCCGGTGAACACCATCGCGATGCCGGCTTCGTCGGCGGCGGCGATCACTTCGGCGTCACGCATCGAGCCGCCAGGCTGGATCACGGCGCGGATGCCGACCTTGGCGGCATTGTCGATGCCGTCGCGGAACGGGAAGAAGGCGTCGGAAGCCATGACCGCGCCCTGCACTTGCAGGCCGGCATGCTCGGCCTTGATGGCGGCGATGCGGGCGGAGTTGACGCGGCTCATCTGGCCGGCGCCGACACCGATGGTCTGGCGGTTCTTGGCGTAGACGATGGCGTTGGATTTTACGAACTTGGCCACTTTCCAGGCGAATACCAAATCGTGGATTTCCTGTTCGGTCGGAGCACGCTGGGTAACGATCTTCAAGTCATCGGCGCTGATCATGCCGATATCGCGGCTCTGCACCAGCAGGCCACCGTTGACCCGCTTGAAGTCCCAACCGGCGGCGCGCTCGGCCGGCCACTCGCCGCATTCGAGCAGGCGCACGTTCTGCTTGGCCGCCACTGCTTCGCGGGCAGCCTGGGAGATTTTCGGGGCGATGATCACTTCGACGAACTGACGATCGACGATGGCCTTGGCGGTTTCACCGTCCAGCTCGCGGTTGAAGGCGATGATGCCGCCGAACGCCGACTCGGTATCGGTGGCATAGGCCAGGTCGTAGGCCTTGCGGATGCCGCCTTCGTCTTCAGGGACCACGGCCACGCCGCAGGGGTTGGCGTGCTTGACGATGACGCAGGCCGGCTTGACGAAGCTCTTCACGCATTCCAGCGCGGCGTCGGTGTCGGCCACGTTGTTGAACGACAGTTCCTTGCCTTGCAACTGCAGGGCGGTGGAGATGCTGGCCTCGCCTTTCTTGGCCTCGACGTAGAAGGCCGCGCTCTGGTGCGGGTTCTCGCCGTAGCGCATTTCCTGGGCCTTGACGAACTGGCTGTTGAAAGTGCGCGGGAATTCGCTGCGGCCTTCGGTGGACAGGGTCTCTTTGGCCTGGTCGATGGTGCCCATGTAGTTGGCGATCATGCCGTCGTAGGCCGCGGTGTGCTCGAAGGCCTTGAGCATCAGGTCGAAGCGCTGGGCGTAGGTCAGGCCGCCGGCCTTGAGGTTATCCAGGACGCTGGCGTAGTCGCTGGCGTTGACCACGATGGCCACGTCCTTGTGGTTCTTGGCGGCGGAGCGAACCATGGTCGGGCCGCCGATGTCGATGTTCTCGATCGCGGTCGGCAGGTCGCAGCCGGGCTTGGAGATGGTGGCTTCGAAGGGATAGAGGTTGACCGCCACCAGGTCGATCGGCTTGATGCCGTGCTCGCTCATGATGGCGTCGTCGATACCGCGACGGCCCAGGATGCCGCCGTGGATCTTCGGATGCAGGGTCTTGACCCGGCCGTCCATCATTTCCGCAAAACCGGTGTAATCCGCGACTTCCACTGCGGACACGCCATTGTCCCGCAGCAGCTTGAAGGTCCCGCCGGTAGAGAGGATCTCGACGCCGAGGGCTTCCAGCTCCTTGGCGAATTCGAGGATCCCGGTCTTGTCGGAAACACTGATCAAGGCGCGGCGGATCGGCAGGCGGATAGTCTGGTCGGTCATCTCAATTTCCATCAACAAGCTAGGGGGTCAGCAAAAAAGGCGACCGTTTTTTACGCGGGCGCCTTCCTGGTTTGGTTGAATGCTTACAGCAAATCGTACTGCTTGAGTTTCTTGCGCAGGGTTCCGCGGTTCAGGCCCAGGAGTTCGCTGGCCTTGGTCTGGTTGCCCTTGACGTAGTTCATCACGCTTTCGAGCAGCGGGGCCTCGACTTCGGAGAGCACCAGGTTGTACACGTCCGTGACGGCAGCGCCCTCAAGGTGGGCGAAATAATTGTGCAGCGCCTTCTCGACACTCCCGCGAAGGGTCTGGCCTTCTTCGCTGGGGGTATTGAGGTGCTGTTTCAAATTCACGTTGTCGCTCACGGGTGTTGTTCCACTCACTAAAGTCTCGGTCATCATCGTCATGCGGCCACCCCCTCTCCGTCCCCTGTTTCCAGGCTCTTGTAACGTCCGGCGAAGAACTCACGGACGTTGGCGCACTGTGCTTCCGTATCTTCCAAACGATTGAAGTGGGCGCGGAACTCCCTGGCGCCCGGCAGGGTTGCGAGATACCAGCCCACATGCTTGCGTGCAATGCGTACGCCCATGACATCCCCATAGAAGGCATGCAGCGCGGCCAGGTGCTCCAGCAGAATCCGCTCCACTTCGAACAGCTGCGGTGCCGGGAGGGTTTCACCGGTGCGCAGGAAGTGTTCGATCTCACGAAAAATCCATGGCCGCCCCTGGGCGGCCCGGCCGATCAACAGCCCGTCGGCCCCGGTGGCATTCAGTACTTGCCGGGCCTTCTCGGGCGAGTCGATATCGCCATTGGCGAAGACCGGGATCGACACCGCCTGCTTGATCGCGGCGATGGTGTCGTACTCGGCTTCACCGGTGTACAGGTCGGCGCGGGTCCGGCCGTGGACCGCCAGTGCCGTGATGCCAGCCTGTTCGGCGATCCTCGCCACGGTCAGGCCGTTCTTGTTCTGCCGGTCCCAGCCGGTGCGGATCTTCAGGGTGACCGGTACGTCCACCGCGGCCACCACCGCCTGGAGAATCTCGTTGACCAGGACTTCGTCTTTCAGCAATGCGGAGCCGGCGGCCTTGTTGCAGACCTTCTTCGCCGGGCAACCCATGTTGATATCAATAATCTGTGCACCCAACTCGACGTTGGCGCGGGCGGCGTCCGCCAGCATCTGTGCATCGCCACCGGCAATCTGTACCGAGCGCGGCTCGGGATCGCCTTCGTGGATCATGCGCAGCCGCGATTTGCGGCTGTTCCACAAGCTCATGTCGCTGGTGACCATTTCCGAGACTACAAGGCCGGCACCCAATTGCTTGCAAAGCTGACGAAAGGGCTGGTCGGTCACTCCCGCCATCGGGGCGAGAACCAAGCCGTTTTGCAGTATGTATGGGCCGATGCGTACCGCCGACATAGGACTTCCCTGTTGTGGGGGCCGGATCATGAGAGTTCGAAAAAGGGTTGGCATGATACCCGCTCTCGATGACCGGATAAAGGCTGAATTGGATAAAATCTGAACAGTTCTTCCGCCGGCTTCCGTGAGCGATACGCGGGGAACTGTCATGAATCTGTCGTCAATCCAGAGTCGTCCGCCAACCCTTCCGGCCGTTTCACTCTGGCGAATGGAAACTCAGACTGTAGTTCACGGCTTTGGGGCCGGGGTCGAGAATATCGAGGGCGATGTGGATCGGGGTCTGCGGTGGCATGTCCGCCGCGTCTTGCAGGTCGCCGCCCAGGTATTCCCCAGGCTTGAAGCTACGACTGGCGATCAGGTGGCCGTTGAGGTCGGCGAAGCGCAGTTCCAGCAGCGGGAAAGGCTGGGAGAAGGGCGCACGATTGTAGATGATGGCGTCCACTACCAGGGCACCGCTGAATTCCGGGTGGCTGCGTACCACCAGGTTGCTGCTCTTGATCCGACCGATGTCCACGCGTGAGGGGACCGTACATCCGAATTCCGGGCACAGTTGCTGGAACCAGGGGCGGTACTGGTCCTGGCGGGCCAGTTCGTCGAAGTGATAGGCGATGTACTGGCCCGCCAGGCCACCGGCGGCCAGCAGGATCAGCAACAGCCAGAGCAGGCGCCGGCCCCAGGGCGAGCGACGCTTTTGCCAATCCAGGTGCAGCGGGTCGTCGACCAGGTCCAGCAGCACTTCGTCCTGGACTCCCGGTTCGCTGCGTTCGCGGCGTTTCTTGCCCGGTGCCGGGACTGGGGTTTCGTCTGCGTCCTCGAGGGCGGGCTCGGGGGCCTTTGCCACGAAGGGTTCCAGGTCGGCGTCCAGGCGTAACTTGGGGGACGGTGGCTCGCCGTCCAGGTCCGCCAGGTTGAAGGACAGCGAGGGTTCAGTGCGGGCGGCCTTGGCCGGCTCGGGCTCGGCGTCGTCCTTGGCCGGGGCCTTGTGGCTGGCCGGTTCGTCCTGCTCGCCGGCGCTGCCGAACAGGCCGCCGGGCCAGTTGGCTTCGTCGTTGTCCTGTTGGTCACGCCGGGCGCTGAGGCCGTTTTCCCGAGGCTCGCGTTCCTGGCCGAAGGCCCTGGCCGGCTGGATTTCCCGTTGCTCGAGCTTGGCCAGTTCCTCGTCGAGGTCCAGATGGTCCAGGTCCATCTCCGCTGCCGACCATTGTTTCTGGCTGATGGCGCGCTGGACCGGGGCCGGTTCCGGCTCGGCAACGGGTTGCGGCTTCGGTTGCTCCGGCTCCGCCGCCGGAGGAGGGGATACGGGGGCGGGTGTCGTCACTGGTGCGGTCGGCTTGGCGGCCGGCTTGGCGGCCGCGCCTTCCTTGGCCGCGCGCTGTTCGAGCAGTTGCCGCGCAGCGTTGAACACCTGCAGGCAGGAGCCGCAACGAACCACTCCGCGAGCCACGCTCAATTGGGCGTGGCTGACACGGAACCTGGTTTGGCAATGCGGGCACTGGGTGACGAAACTGTCGGTCATGCGGCCATCCGGATTATGCAGGCGGCCATTCTAGCGCCGACGGCCGGTGATGCGCACCCAGCCATCGAGGCTGGCGATCGGGTCCAGATCGAAGTCCTGGGCATAGGCCGCGGCGACCTCGTCACCCTGCTCGGCGAGGATGCCCGAGAGCGCCAGGCGTCCACCTGGCTTGACCAGGCCGGACAATTGCGGCGCCAGGGACACCAGCGGACCGGCCAGGATGTTGGCCACCAGCACGTCGGCCTGTTCCTGGGGCATCTGCTCCGGCAGGTAGAGCGCGAACAGTTCCTCGGCGATGTTGTTGCGCCCGGCGTTGTCGCGGGAGGCCTCCAGGGCCTGCACGTCGATATCGGTGCCCACGGCGCGCCTGGCCCCCAGCAGCAGGGCGGCGATGGCCAGGATCCCCGAGCCGCAACCGAAGTCCAGGACGTCGCAGTCCTTCAGGTCCTGGCCGTCGAGCCACTCCAGGCACAGGGCGGTGGTCGGGTGGGTGCCGGTGCCGAAAGCCAGGCCCGGGTCCAGCAGCAGGTTGACCGCATCCGGTTCCGGAGCGGCGTGCCAGCTGGGGACGATCCACAGGCGCTGGCCGAAACGCATCGGCTGGAAGTTGTCCATCCAGCTGCGCTCCCAGTCCTGGTCCTCGATGACTTCGCTGTGATGTTCGGGCAGCGGGCTACCGGTCAGCAACTCGAGGTGGGCCAGCACGCTGGCGGCCTCGGTGCCGCCCTCGAACAGGGCCAGCAGATGGGTGTGGGACCACAGCGGGGTGGTGTTCAGCTCGGGTTCGAAGATCGGCTGGTCTTCGGCATCCATGAAGGTCACCGAGACGGCGCCGACTTCAAGAAAAGCGTCTTCATAGGTTTCGGCTTGTTCTGGGCTGATGGCGAGGCGGACTTGCAGCCAAGGCATGGCGGGCACCTTTGAAAATATGTGATGTGCAGCCTAGTGGGCCGCGAGAAGCGCGCAAGTTTACGCGAGCAGGAGGCAGAAGACGACTGCGGCAAGGCAGGCAGGCATTTGCAGGAGCCTCGTTCCTGCAGAAACACCAAGGCCGCTCGAAAGCGGCCTTGGGGGTGTGGCGAATGCCGATCAGTGCTGCTCGGCCAGCTTGTGCTCCAGGTAGTGAATGTTCACTCCCCCTTTGCAGAAGCCTTCGTCACGGGTCAGGTCGCGGTGCAGCGGGATGTTGGTCTTGATCCCGTCGACGACGATTTCGTCCAGCGCATTGCGCATGCGCGCCATGGCTTCGTCACGGGTTGCCCCGTAGGTGATCAGCTTGCCGATCAACGAATCGTAGTTCGGTGGAACCGCGTAGCCGCTGTACAGGTGCGAGTCGACGCGCACGCCGTTGCCGCCCGGGGCATGGAAGTGCTTGACCGTGCCTGGGCTTGGCATGAAGGTTTTCGGGTCTTCGGCGTTGATCCGGCACTCCAGGGCGTGACCGCGGATCACCACGTCTTCCTGGCGGATGGACAGCTTGTTGCCAGCGGCGATGCTGAGCATCTCCTTGACGATGTCGACACCGGTGACCATCTCCGATACCGGGTGCTCTACCTGTACGCGAGTGTTCATCTCGATGAAGTAGAAGCGACCGTTCTCGTAGAGGAACTCGAAGGTGCCGGCGCCACGGTAGCCGATGTCGATGCACGCCTGGACGCAGCGAGCGAAGACTTCCTGGCGGGCGGCTTCGTCGATGCCCGGGGCCGGAGCTTCTTCCAGTACCTTCTGGTGACGGCGTTGCAGGGAGCAGTCGCGGTCGCCCAGGTGGATGGCGTTGCCCTGGCCGTCGGAAAGGACCTGGACTTCCACGTGGCGTGGGTTGGTCAGGAACTTCTCCAGGTAGACCATCGGGTTGCCGAATGCCGCGCCGGCTTCGGAGCGGGTCAGCTTCGCCGAGGCGATCAGGTCTTCTTCCTTGTGCACCACGCGCATGCCGCGACCACCGCCGCCACCGGCGGCCTTGATGATCACCGGATAGCCGACTTCACGGCCGATGCGCAGCGCGGTTTCCTCGTCTTCCGGCAGCGGGCCGTCGGAACCTGGAACCGTGGGCACGCCGGCGGCGATCATGGCGTGCTTGGCGGAAACCTTGTCGCCCATCAGGCGGATGGTCTCGGCCTTGGGGCCAATGAAGGAAAAGCCGGAGTTCTCCACCTGTTCGGCAAAGTCGGCGTTTTCCGCCAGGAAGCCGTAGCCAGGGTGGATCGCGGTGGCGCCGGTGACTTCAGCGGCCGCGATGATGGCCGGGATGTGCAGGTAGGACTGCGCGGCTTGCGCCGGGCCGATGCACACGGACTCGTCCGCCAGGCCCAGGTGCATCAGCTCCTTGTCGGCCTTGGAATAGACGGCGACGGTCTTGATCCCCATTTCCTTGCAGGCACGCAGGATCCGCAGGGCGATTTCGCCGCGGTTGGCGATCAGGACTTTTTCCAACTTCGCAGGCTTCATCAAAGACTCTCCGCGGTTCAAACGATGGTGAACAGCGGTTGGTCGTACTCAACCGGCTGGCCGTCTTCGACAAGGATGGATTCGATCACACCGCTGGTTTCAGCTTCGATGTGGTTCATCATCTTCATCGCTTCGACGATGCACAGGGTGTCGCCCTTCTTCACGCTCTGGCCGACTTCGACGAAGGCTGGCGAGGTTGGCGAGGATTTGCGGTAGAAGGTACCGACCATTGGCGAACGGGCTACGGTGCCGTTCAGCGCGGGTGCGGCGGCAGCGGCCGGGGCGGCAGCGGCAGCAGGAGCAGCGGCGGCTGGAGCGGCCACTGGAGCTGCGGCCACTGGAGCCGGAGCGTAGTACTGCTGGGCCGGAGTCTTGCTGTGACGGCTGATGCGTACGGACTCTTCGCCTTCCTTGATCTCCAGTTCGTCAATGCCGGACTCTTCCAGCAGTTCGATCAGCTTCTTGACTTTACGAATATCCATGAATCATCAACTCCCAGGGGTCGGTCAGGGGCGTTTAACGCTTGTTGTTCAAGCAGTTGCCTGTATTTCAAGCTGTTCCAGGGCGGCCTCCAGGGCCAGTCGGTAACCGCTGGCGCCAAGGCCGCAGATCACTCCTACCGCAACGTCTGAAAAGTAGGAGTGATGGCGGAAAGGTTCGCGTTTGTACACGTTGGACAAATGCACTTCGATGAATGGGATGCTCACCGCCAGCAACGCGTCACGTAATGCGACGCTTGTATGTGTAAAAGCCGCTGGATTGATCAGGATGAAATCCACGCCTTCGTCCCGCGCGGCATGGATGCGCTCGATCAGTTCGTACTCGGCATTGCTCTGCAGGTACTGCAGGTGATGCCCGGCGGCACGGGCCCGCTGCTCCAGGTCCTGGTTGATCTGGGCCAGGGTGGTGGCGCCATAGACTCCCGGTTCGCGGGTGCCGAGCAGATTCAGGTTGGGGCCATGCAGAACCAGTAGGGTGGCCATCGATCGTTCCTTGTCAGGGGGGCGGTTGGCAGAACCCGGCGACTATGCCGGAAAGACTTTGTGACTGTCCAGTTCCCGGCAATAGCCAGCACGATGACCGATGTTTGCGCGAAATATGTGACTGGCCTCTGGAATCCGGTCATATGTCCGTCATGAGGCGCTGCTGAAGTGGTTGCTGACTTTTTCGCCGATCTTGGCTTCGCCCGGAGCGTTTTTCCGGCCGATGTGGGGCGGCGGTCCGATCAGGTCGCGGTGGGCCCGGGAGGGAAGCCCCTCGCAGACTTGGCACAGTGGGCGGCAGTTGCCGGCGTGGATCGGCTCAAACGCGGAAGGCCTGCACTGCCGTGTGCAACTGGTCGCCAAGGTGCAGCAGGTTCTCGCCCTGGGTCCGGCCTTCGCCGATGCGCAGCAGGTTGTCGCCCCCCAGTTGGTGGATGCGCTCGCTGTGGTCGCGGATCTCGCTGACCGCGCCACTTTGCTGGGCCGTGACATCGGCGATCCGCACCGCGGTCTCGGCAATGGTCTGGATCGCCCCGACGATTTCATCCAGCGCGCCATCGGCCGCCTGGGCCTGGCTGGCAGTGGCCTCGGCGTGCTCGACCTGGGCCCGCATGCCCTGTACCGACTGCTGCGCGGCGCTTTGCAGGCCAGCGATCAGCGCCTGGATTTGTGCAGTGGCGCCAGCGGTGCGCTGGGCCAGGGAGCGCACTTCCTCGGCGACCACGGCAAACCCCCGGCCCATCTCGCCGGCCCTGGCGGCTTCGATGGCGGCGTTCAGCGCCAGCAGGTTGGTCTGTTCGGCAATGGAGCGGATCACCGTCAGCACGCCGCCGATGGTGGCCGACTCCTGGGCCAGGTGTTCGATCATCTGCGCATTGCCCTGGACTTCCCCGACAAGGGCATGCAAGCCGGTGAGGCTCAGGCCTATGACTTCCTGCCCCTGCTGGACCGCCAGGCCGGCGCTGCGGCTGGCCTCCGCGGCCTGGCTGGCATCACCGGCCACCTGCTGGATGGTGGCTTCCAGTTCACCCAGCGCATCGCGGATCTGCGCGGTATCGCCAGCCTGGCGTTCGGCGCCACTGTGCAGGCCGCTGCTGAGGTCGGCCAAGGCCCGGCTGCTGCCGGCTACCTGTTCGGCGTTCTGGCGAATGGTATCCACCAGGTCCACCAGGTAGGCCCGCAAGCGGTTCAGCGATGCTTCGATGGCATGCAGTTCGTAGTTGGTCCTGCCCAGCTGGATCGGCTGGCCGAAATCGCCCCCGGCCCAGGTCGACAGGGCCGGGGCGAGATTGGTCAGGACCCGCGCCAGCTTGCGCTGCAGGGTGTCGATCACCAGGGCGATCAACAGGATCAGGCCGATCATCAACCCCTGCATCAGTCGCACTTCGCCCTGGATCTGGCCGTGCTGGGCGCGCACTTCCGGCTCCAGTGCGGCGATCGCTTGCTGCACGGCGGTGATCTTCAGCAAGGTCGCGGCGCTCAGCTCGGCGCGTTTCTTGATCTGCTCGCGGGTGCGCGCCAGCTCGGCGGGATAACGATTGAGCAGACTGTTGAGCTCGCGCTTGAGGCCGATGCCGGCGTCCTCGACGGCGCTTTTCTGGGCGTTCTCCAGGCCCATCATGGCGGCGAAGTCATCGGTGCTCGACTCGCTGCTGGTCGCCACGCCCAGTAAAGGCAGGGCCTCGAGGCGCTCGGCCTGGGCACGGATGTTGTTCAGTTCGCGCTCGACGTCGGCTGCCAGTTCGCTGCGCCCAGTGCTGACCAGCTTGTCCCGGGCCAGCGAGAGTTTGCCCAGGTGCTGCGAAGCGGCCAGCAGCAGGGGCAGGTAGGCATTGGCCTCGCCGGTCTTGCCACCGCCCGCGTATTGGCTCAGTTGCTCCAGGCTGGCGCCCAGCTCGCGTTCGGCCTGCAACAACAGGGCCTGGGGATCGCCCGCCAGCTTGCCGGCGGCCAGCAGGTCGGTCTGGCTGAACTCGGCGAGGCTGGCCAGGCTCGGACTCAGGCTGCGTGCCAGTTGGGGCGGCAGTTCGGGCAGGGCACCTTGCAGGGCTTCGATGGCTTGGGTGGCGCTGCTCAGGCGCAAGGCATCGCCGCTGGTCAGGTAGTCCTCGATGTTGCGCGCGGCCTGGTTCTGGAACTGTTGGGACAGGCCCAGGTAGCGCTCCATCAGCAGGTAGGGGCGTTCCAGGGCGCGCTGCGACCACCACAGCGTCGCCCCCAGGGCCACGCACACGGCAACTAATAGAAGGGTGTTGAGATTGGTCAGCAACTTCAGGCGCATCGGGGCTCTACCAACGACTTGAATGGCAAGCGCCTGAATTTATTGCGGTTGTATTACAAGGTTATGACCGAATCGGTGGATTCGGATGAAAAGATGGCACTTTGACTTGATTGCCGGGCGCTCTGCACCCGGTTGCGGCCGCTGTGCTTGGCCCGGTACAGGGCCTCGTCCGCCTGGCTGGCCATCATCAGGCTGTCGGAGTCTTCCTGCATTTGCACCACTCCGGCGCTGAAGGTGCACCACAGGTCCTGGGGTTGGGCCGGGTAATGGATCTCGGCGAAGCGCTGGCGGATTTCGTCCAGCACCTGGCATGCCGCGTCCTGGTCGGTATCGGGCATGACGATGGCGAACTCCTCGCCGCCGTAGCGACCGATGAAGTCGGTCTTGCGCAGGCGCTGCTTGAGGAACAGCGCCAGGCTCTTGATCACCCGGTCGCCCATGGGGTGGCCGTGGCTGTCGTTGACCCGCTTGAAGTGGTCGATGTCCAGCATGGCGAAGCTCAGCGGCTTGTTCTCGCGGCGGGCGCGGAAGCAGCAGTCTTCCAGCAGTTGCAGGATATGGGTGTGGTTGTACAGGCCGGTCAGGCTGTCGCGGACCATTCGCGCCTTGAGGTTGCGCGCCCGGGCCGCGCGGTTGCGCACCGTGGTGATCAGGTGGCGCGGCTTGATGGGCTTGGTGAGGAAGTCGTCGCCGCCCTCGCTCATGGCGTCCAGTTGCTTGTCCAGGTCGTCCTCGGCGGACAGGTAGATGATCGGCACGCTGACGTAGCGGTCGTTGTGGCGGATCACCTTGGCCAGCTCGGTACCGGTGCAGGCCGGCATGTACATGTCGAGGATGATCAGGTCGGGTTGGAAATCCGCCAGCTCGGCCATGGCCTGGATCGGCTCGATCAGGGTGCGGGTGACGATCCCGGCGCTGTTGAGCAGGCGCTCGGTGTGCAGGGCCTGGGCCCGCGAATCGTCGATGATCAGCACTTTGTAGGGCTCGTACTGGGCGACGCAGGTCAGCACCTCGATCTTTTCCAGCAGGCTGGAGGCTTCCAGGGTGCCGGTGAGGAACTCCTGGCCACCGGCGCGCACGGCGGCCAGGCGGGTCGGGGTGTCGGTTTCGTGCAGGCTGAAGAACAGCAGCGGCAGCTTCTGCTCCAGGCCCACCTGGGCTTCGGCGGCCAGGGTCAGGCCCATGCCGGGGCCGCAGAAGTCCACGTCGATGACGATGGCCGCTGGCAGGCGCTCGACCATGGACGAACGAAACGCGGCGATGCTGTCCAGGGGGTGGGCGCTGAGGCCGAAGAACTCCAGCTGCTTGGCCAGGCGTTCGGCCCGGTCGTGATCCTGCAGCATCACGTAGATCGGCTTGCGCAGCGGCGGCAGGAAGGTCTGCTCCAGCTGGTCGCCATGGCGCAGGCCGGTACGCGAGAGGCGCTGCATCAGGCGGTTGAGTTCGGTGATCAGGTGGCTGCTCAGGCGGCCGCGGTTGGCATCCACCGCTTCCAGCGACTGGCTGATACTGCGGGCCAGCTGGGTGTGCTCGGGTTGCTCGAAGCGTTCGGCGAAACGCAGCAGGCGCAGGTTGGCTTCGCAGAGTTCGGACATGTCGGTGGACGACCACTCGCTGCGCTGCAGCCGCTGCCAGATCTCGAGGATCTGCCGTGCCTGATGAATTACCCGCTGGGCAAAGTGGTGCTTGAGGCGCTCACGGCTGGGGTCTTCTGGCTCGGTCATATCCTGACTACTAGTTAGGGTGCATGCTGAGATCGACTGGTGGCTCTATGCTAGCACCACTTTTGTCTCACATGAGTGTCGTACGTCAATAATGTGCTAGGCGACTCGGCCGGGTTCGCCAGCGATTGCTCGCATAGGCTGCGGACTGTGCTTCATTTATAGTGGTCGCCCGATACGCAATCGTTGTGCGGCGCGCGTTTGCCTGAAGATTTATCCCGCCAGGGCGAGGCACGATGGAGCAGGGTTGTGGTCGAATCGATGAACCCAAGTGATTGAAAGGATATAGCCATGCTGGATTGGAAGAACCGCGCAGACAGCGCGCCGGAACGGGCCGCCCAACCCAAGTCGGCGACTCGCAGCTACTTCGGTAGCCTGCTGTTCAGTCGCGCCCTGGCGACCTTGCTGGGCCTGTACCTGCTGGTCACCGGTGCCCTGGGCTGGTACTGGAGCCAGGAACCGGCGCTGTTCCCGGTCCAGCAGAACGCCCAGCTGGCCGCCGAGAAGGAAGGCCGGCAGATGGTGGTGGGCTACACCACCGTGGAAACCCTCAAGACCGTGGTCGGCACCCTGCTCGACAAGCCGGGCGGCTATATCTCCAATGATCGCTTTCCACCGGGCATCTGGCTGGACAACATGCCCAGCTGGGAATATGGAGTCTTGGTCCAGGTCCGCGACCTGACCCGCGCCCTGCGCAAGGATTTCGCCCGGTCCCAGTCGCAGTCCGCCGAGGACGCCGACCTGGCCAAGGCCGAGCCACGCTTCAACTTCGACAACAAGAGCTGGATCCTGCCCTCCAGCGAGTCGGAATACCTGGAAGGCATCAATTCCCTGAGCCGCTACCAGGCGCGGCTGTCGGACCCGAACCAGAAGACCGCGCAGTTCTATGCCCGGGCCGACAACCTCAACAACTGGCTGGGTGACGTGGGCACCCGCCTGGGTTCGCTGTCCCAGCGGCTGTCGGCCAGCGTCGGCCGGGTCAAGCTCAACACCGCGCTGAAGACCGAAGTCCCGGCTCCGGGTCAGGTTCCGCAGGTGGGCGAGGAAATCGAAGAAACCCCATGGATGCAGATCGACAACGTGTTCTACGAGGCGCGTGGCCAGGCCTGGGCGCTGTCGCACCTGCTGCGCGCGATCGAAGTGGACTTCGCCGATGTGCTGGCCAAGAAGAACGCTACCGTCAGCGTGCGCCAGATCATCCGCGAACTGGAGGCCTCCCAGGAGACTGTCTGGAGCCCGATGATCCTCAACGGTAACGGCTTCGGCGTGCTGGCCAACCACTCCCTGGTCATGGCCAACTACATTTCCCGCGCCAACGCTGCAGTCATCGACTTGCGCCAACTGCTCAACCAGGGCTGATCCATGGTCGCGACCACCAATGAGGCGGCCCACCGCGCCGCCTCCGATGCCGAACAGATCGCCTGGGTCGATGGCGAGGACCAGCTGCTGGGGGCCATGGCCCGTTCGGAGCTGCGCGAGCGGGGCCTGATCGGCCGTGGGACCTACATCATGCTGTTCAACTCCGCCGGTGAGCTATGCGTGCACCGGCGCACCCTGAGCAAGGCCATCTATCCGGGTTACTGGGATGTCGCCGCCGGTGGCATGGTCCTCGCCACTGAGAGCTATGCCGAGTCGGCGGCCCGTGAACTGGAAGAGGAACTGGGGGTGAGCGGGGTCGAGCTGGTCGCCCACGACCACTTCTTCTTCGAGGACACCGACAACCGCCTGTGGTGCTCGGCTTTCTCCGCCGTATGGGACGGACCGCTGCGTTTGCAGCCCGAGGAAGTGCTGGAGGCACGCTTCCTGCCCCTGGACCAGGTGCTGCGGGAAATCCACGAGAAGCCCTATTGCCCGGACTCCCTGGCCGCCTTGCAGCGCTATCTGGCGCGACGTCGTTAAAGTTGCATAAATTGACGCCGATTGGCTCTTAGCAAGTCGGCTTTTTGCCGTTACACTGCGCGCCTTTTCAAGCTGAGCCAGCGCTTTCCTCGCAAGGGACCTGGCCCAGTAGCGCTGCCCCTGCCTGAGTGGGGCTTCGCGGTCGGCGACACCGCCATGTGCCCCGACCAGTCTTTGTCCTCCCAAGAGGATTGCCGGTGGCCAAAAAAGCCGCATCCTTCGCCGCCCTTGGCGGCCTGGTGTTTTCCACCGACGCAGGTCGACATTGCCCGGACTGTAGCCAGCCGGTGGCCGCCTGTATCTGCAAACAAAGCGTGATTCCAGCCGGCGACGGCATTGCTCGCGTGCGTCGCGAAAGCAAGGGTCGTGGTGGCAAGACGGTGACCACCATCACCGGCGTGCCCCTGGCCCAGGACGCACTCAAGGAACTGGCCGCGGCGTTGAAGAAGCGCTGTGGTACCGGTGGCGCCTTGAAAGAGGGCGTGATCGAGATCCAGGGCGACCACGTCGAGCTACTCTTGGCGGAACTGGTCAAGCGCGGTTTCACGGCGAAGAAGTCCGGCGGCTAGCAGCCTCTGTGAAAACCACCTCTGACTGGACGCTGTCCTGATTGGCTCGGGATGCCGGCGTCGTCTCCATGGTTTTCACAGAGCCTGTTCATGAACGGTTTCTAAACTCGGCCCTGCAGGCGTGGTCTATTGCGCGTGCAGGCTAATCGTCATTTTCATTCTTTAGACTGCGTCGGCCCTGGATCGGGGCGGCGCTCTATGACTTCTTTATAGGGGACTTCGATGTCCGTACGACGCACACGTAAAGACGATGGCAGCCAATGGACAGTTGCGGACAGCCGCAGTGTTTATGGGATTCGCCATTGGGGGGCCGGATATTTCGCGATCAATGACGCCGGTCGCGTCGAAGTTCGCCCCAACGGTCCGGGCAGCTTGCCCATCGATCTGTTCGAACAGGTCGCGCAGCTGCGCAAGAGTGGCTTGTCCCTGCCCTTGCTGGTGCGTTTCCCGGATATCCTCCAGGATCGCGTGCGCCAGCTCACCGGCGCCTTCGATGCCAACATCGCGCGCCTGGAATACCAGAGCAAGTACACCGCCCTGTACCCGATCAAGGTCAACCAGCAGGAAGCGGTGATCGAGAACATCATCGCCACCCAGAACGTCTCCATCGGTCTGGAAGCCGGCTCCAAGCCCGAGCTGCTGGCGGTCCTGGCCCTGGCACCCAAGGGCGGCACCATCGTCTGCAACGGCTACAAGGACCGCGAGTTCATCCGCCTGGCGCTGATGGGCCAGAAACTGGGCCACAACGTGTTCATCGTCATCGAGAAAGAGTCCGAAGTGGGCCTGGTGATCGAGGAAGCGGCGTCGCTCAAGGTCAAGCCGCAGGTCGGCCTGCGGGTACGCCTGTCGTCCCTGGCCTCGAGCAAGTGGGCCGACACCGGTGGCGAGAAATCCAAGTTCGGCCTGTCGGCGGCGCAACTGCTGGCGGTAGTGGAGCGCTTCCGCGATGCGGGCCTGGACCAGGGCATCCGCCTGCTGCACTTCCACATGGGGTCGCAGATCGCCAACCTGGCCGACTACCAGCACGGCTTCAAGGAAGCCATCCGCTACTACGGCGAGTTGCGCAACCTCGGCTTGCCGGTGGACCACATCGACGTCGGCGGCGGCCTGGGCGTGGACTACGACGGTACCCACTCGCGCAACGCCAGTTCGATCAACTACGACATGGACGACTACGCCGGCGTTGTGGTGGGCATGCTCAAGGAGTTCTGCGACGCGCAGAGCCTGCCGCATCCGAACATCTTCTCCGAGAGCGGTCGTTCCCTGACCGCGCACCACGCCATGCTGGTGGTGCAGGTGACCGACGTCGAGAAGCACAACGACGACGTGCCGGTCATCGAGAACAAGGACGAGCTGCCGGAAACCGTGCAGTGGCTGGTGGACCTGCTGGGCCCGACCGACATCGAGATGGTCACCGAGACCTACTGGCGCGCCACCCACTACATGAGCGACGTGGCCGCGCAATACGCCGACGGCAAGCTGACCCTGGCCGAGAAGGCCCTGGCCGAGCAGTGCTACTTCGCCGTGTGCCGGCGCCTGCACAACTCGCTGAAGGCTCGCCAGCGTTCCCATCGCCAGGTGCTGGACGAGCTCAACGACAAGCTCGCCGACAAGTACATCTGCAACTTCTCGGTGTTCCAGAGCCTGCCGGACACCTGGGCCATCGGCCAGGTGCTGCCGATCCTGCCGCTGCACCGCCTGGACGAAGAACCGCTGCGCCGCGCGGTGCTGCAAGACCTGACCTGCGACTCCGATGGCAAGATCAAGCAGTACGTCGACGAGCAGAGCATCGAGACCAGCCTGCCAGTGCATTCGGTCAACGAGGGCGAGGACTACCTGCTGGGGATCTTCCTGGTGGGCGCCTACCAGGAAATCCTCGGTGACATGCACAACCTGTTCGGCGACACTGACTCGGTGAACATCTACCAGCGGGCCAACGGCAGCGTGTACCACGCCGGCATCGAGACCCACGACACCATCGAGGACATGCTGCGCTACGTGCACCTGTCGCCCGAAGAGCTGATGACCCACTACCGCGACAAGGTGGCCAGCGCCAGGATCAGCGCCGCCGAGCGCACCCAGTTCCTGGACGCCCTGCGCCTGGGCTTGACCCGCTCGTCCTACCTGTCGTCCTGACGCTTCGGGCACCCCTGGCGGTGCCTGCGGGCCAAGGCCAAACGCCGTTTCCCCAGTGGGGGAAACGGCGTTTTTTCATTTCCGGCACAAGCTGTGCTCAATGGGCCCTGGCGAACCAGCCATCGCTGCGCTCCAGGCGCCAGGCGAAGATACCCAGGGTCAGGCTGCGCAATAGCATGAACAGCAGGAAGCTCAGCCACAGGCCGTGATTGCCCAGGCCCTGCAAGGCCCAGGCGCAAGGCAGCAGCAGGAGCACGGTGAGCAGCATGCCGTTGCGCATTTCCCGGGCCCGGGTCGCACCGATGAACAGCCCGTCCAGCAGGTAGCTCCAGACCGCGATCAGCGGCAGTACGGCAAGGTAGGGCAGGTAGGTGAAGGCCGTCTGGCGCACGTCGGCAATGTCGGTCTGCATCTCGATGAACAGATGTCCGGCCAAGAGGAACAACACCGTGAAGCCCAGGCTCGCCAGCAGTGACCAGCCTCCGGCGACCACCAGCGAGCGGCGCAGTGCCCGATGGTCGCGCGCACCGATGGCGTGGCCGCACAGGGCCTCCACCGCATGGGCCAGGCCATCCAGGGCATGGGCCGTGAGCAGCAGGCCATTGAGCAGCAGGGCATTGGCCGCCACCGTGGCGTCCCCCAGGCGGGCGCCTTGCACGGTGATCAGGAAGAACACCGACTGCAGGGCCAGGCTACGGATGAAGATGTCGCGGTTGACCGCCAGCAGCGGGCGCCAGTTCTGCCAGCGGCGCAGGGCCGCCCAGGCGATCTGCCCCGGATAGGCTCGCAGGGCCGGGCGGGTCATGGCCAGGCCCACCAGGGCCCCGGTCCATTCGGCGAGCACCGAGGCCCGGGCCGAGCCCACCACGCCCCATTCCAGGCCAAGGACGAACCACAGGTTCAGGGCGATGTTCACCAGGTTGGTGCTGAGCAGGATGGCCAGCGGTGCCCGGGCGTTCTGGGTGCCGAGGAACCAGCCCACCAGGGCGAAGCTGGCCAGGGCCGCGGGCAGGCCCAGCAGGCGCGTATGGAAGAAGGCCCGGGTCATCTGGTCCAGGTCCGCCGAGGGTTGCATCAGGTGCAGGGCGGCACCGCTGAGGGGCACGCCGATGATCCCCAGCAGCAGGGCCAGGCCCAGCGCCAGCAACAAGCCCTGGAGCAGGATCTGCCGTAGCGCCGCGCCGTCGCAGCGACCGGCGGCCTGGGCGGCGAACCCGGTGGAGCCCATGCGCAAGAAGCCCATGGCCCAGGCGAGGAAGGTATAGAGGCTGGCGCCCACGGCCACTGCGCCCAGTTGATGGGCGTGGGGCAGGTGGCCCACCACCGTGCTGTCCACCAGGGCCACCAGGGGTACGGAAATGTTCGACAGGATCATCGGCGCGGCCAGGGCCCAGACGCGACGATGGGTGGGGTGATGACGCCAATCGGTGATCAGGGGGGACATGCGGGCTCCTTGCGTGAGCCGGCATTGTAGCCGCGCAGCCTGTTGGCGCCGAGGCCCGGCACCGCCGGGGTCAATGGATGATCCAGCTCAGCAGCCAGAGGCCGAGCACCAGCCAGATGATGCCCAGCAGGATCGAGGCGCGCATGAAGGCGCGGATCGCCCAGTAGAGGAACATCAGGCCGATGATCAGGCCGATGATGCTGACGATCGAGGTGTCCATGCCCAGCGCCCGGGCCAGGCCATCGACGAAGTTGCCGCCGGCATGGGTCAAGGTATTGAACAACCCGCCCAGCAGATCGACGATGAAGCGGATGGCCGAGCCGATAGCCTGGCCGAGCCATTCGAAGAAGCTTTCTACCTGCATGTGCATTTCCTGATCAGAGAGGGGCGCGTCAGCCGAGCTCATGCTTGGGCCGCCAACGCTGGCGGTGAGTTCCCCATCAGCATAGAAGCTGGCCGGTGGTGCGCATTCTGGAGCAGCACGCGGGCGGGTGAAAGCGCTCTTGCGTCCGCTGCCCAACCCCCGGAAGCTATAGGCCTTCAGGAGACCCCGATGAACCTAGAGCAACTCACCCAACGCCTGCATGCCATTCGCGACCACAACGACTGGCGGCCATTCCACAGCCCGAAGAACCTGGCCATGGCCGCCAGCGTCGAGATGGCCGAACTGGTGGAGATCTTCCAGTGGCTGACCGAGGACCAGTCGCGCCAGTTGCCGGCGGACAAGCTGGCCCATGCCGGGCAGGAAGTCGGCGATATCGTCCTCTACCTGCTGCTGTTGTGCAGCGAACTGGGGCTGGACATGGACCAGGTGGTGCGCAGCAAGCTGGCGGACAGCGAACGGCGGTTCTGTTCATGAGCGATCGGCACTTCGACCAGCTGGCCACACGCTTCGCCGAGAAGATCTATGGTGGCGCCAAGGGCGCGATCCGCCTGGCGGTGCTCCAGGCGGACCTCAAGGAAGCCTTGCCTGAGTGGCCGTTGCGGGTATTGGATATCGGCGCCGGCCTGGGCCACATGTCCCTGTGGCTGGCCCAGCACGGGCACCAGGTGACCCTGGCCGAGCCGGCCGCACCGATGCTCGAAGGGGCCCGTCAGCGGTTCGCCGAGGCCGGCCAGCAGGCCACCTTCATCCAGGCGCCCTGGCAGGACCTGCTGGGGCAACTGACCGAGTCCTACGACCTGGTGCTGTGCCATGCGGTACTGGAGTGGCTGGCCGAACCCCATTCGATCCTGCCGGTGCTGCACCAGCTGACCGCCGCCGATGGCTGGCTGTCCCTGGCGTTCTACAACCGCGACGCGCTGGTCTATCGCAACCTGCTCAAGGGGCATTTTCGCAAGTTGCGCAAGAACGACATGGCGGGAGAGAAACAGAGCCTGACCCCGCAACAACCGCTTGATCCTCGCGAGCTGGCGGCGCAACTTGATGGCAAGTGGCGAGTCGAAACCCAAAGCGGGGTGCGGGTATTTCACGACTATATGCCCGTGGAGTTCCAGTCCCGTGCCGAGCTGACGGATCTGCTGGAGATGGAGCTGGCTCATCGCCGACACCCAAGTTTCGCCGGGCTTGGACGTTATCTGCATTGGCTGTGCCGGCCGGTTTGACGGAGTACTCGATGAAACGCCGCCTGGGTCTGTTGTTTTTTTGTTCGGCCCTTGCCGCCTGCCAAGGCAGCAATCCCTATGTCGCCAGTTCCAGGCCGCTGCCACCGGCGCCACCGCAGGCGGCCACGACCTTCGACCGCAGCGCCTATCCGGCGGCGCCCCGGGACTACGGACGCTACCGTAGCTGGGCCTGGCTCAACGGCCGCCTGCCCAATGGTTCGGCCTGGGCCGATTCGGCGCAGGTCGCCGAGGCGGTCAGTGGCGCCCTGGACCAGCGAGGCCTGCGCCCATTGCAGGACAACCGTCCGGCCGACCTGTGGGTCAGCGCCGACCTGCGTCTGGAAAAACGCCTGCGCCAGGTCCAGGAGGACTACGGCTATGGCGGTTATGGCGGCTACGATCGCTATGATCGTTATCACCGCTACGGACCGGGCTACGGCATGTATGGCAGCGTACCGGTGGTGCGTACCTACGAAGTGGAAGTGGTGGTGGTCAGGGTCGACTTGTACGACGCCGGCAATGGCCAGCCGGTATGGAGCGCCAGTGCCGAGACCAGCAGCAAAGGCACCTTGGGCGAGCGCGCCGATGCACTGCGCGAAGCGGTGCAGAAGGCCATGGCGGCCTATCCTCCGAGCTAGGCCGGTGTCCTGACTTCAAGCGGAGAAACGACATGTCCCATCGCATCGCATTACTGGCCTGTGCCGCCTTGCTCAGCGCCTGTGCCGCCAACCAGGTGAACCATGACTTCGACGCCAGCAGGGATTTTGGCGCCTATCGCAGTTGGAGCTGGAAGGAACCCGCGCTGCAGTACCGTCCCGATGATCCGCGGATCAGGAGCGATCTCACCGAGCAGCGCATCCGCCAGGCGGTGGCCGAGCAACTGGACCAGCGCGGCCTGCGTCCGGCTCGTGGGGGCGCCCGGGCTGACCTGGATGTCCAGGCCTACCTGATCGTCGAGGATCGCCAGCAGCAGGTCACCACCAACTACGGCGGCGGATGGGGCGGCCCGTGGAATGGCTACTGGGGCGGACCTGTGTACAACGAGACCCGCAACATCACCTACAAGGTGGCGACCATCCAGGTCGACCTGCTCGATGGCAAGGACGGCAAGCTGGTATGGCGCGGCAGCGACGAGCAGTTGCTCAGCAGCTCGCCCAATCCCGCCGACCGGGCCTCGGCAGTGCGTGCCACGGTGACGCGCATCCTGCAGAACTACCCACCCCGCTAGACCCAGGGCGCCCTGGCGCCGATCCGGGCGCCGGGGCGCTGCGCCGTCAGTCCGCCGGGCTGGCACCTTGCCAGCGCTGGCGGCGGAGCTTGACTACACTGCTTGGCATCGATGGAGGCAGCCCCTGGGCTGAATGTCGGTAAAGGAGTGCCTCGATGTCTCCCCTCAAGCGGTTTTCCGGTCCTGCCCGCCAGCGTGGCGCCATCGGCCTGATGGCGGCGGTCACGTTCGGCCTGGCGTTGGTGTTCATGCTGCTGGTGGTCGATAGCGGCCGGTTGTACCTGGAGCAACGCAAGCTGCAACGGGTCGCCGATAACGCGGCACTGGAGGCGGTCAGCCGCGGAGGCACTTGCCAGGCCGGCCTGACGGCGGCCGCCTATGCCAACCAGAACGCCACCCGCAACGGCTTCACTCCCGCCACCGGCAGTACCCTGGCCGCTACCTGCGGCACCCTGGTCACCGGCGCCAATGGCCTGCGCAGTTTCACCGTCGATCCCACGCAGGCGGTGGCGGTACGGGTGATCGTCAGCAACACCGTGCCCATCAGCGTGGCTGGAGGAATCGCCGCGCTGTTCACTCCGGGCCCGGTCAATCTCACCACCCAGCTCAGTGCCACGGCAGTGGCCGCGGCACCGATGCCACCGGTGGCGCAGTTGAGCATCCGCAGTACCCTGGGCACGGTCAGCACCGCGCAGTCGAGCATTCTCAATCCACTGGTGGGCGGCTTGCTGGGCGGCAGCCTGAACCTCACGGCCGTGGGCTGGAACGGCTTGCTCAATACCAACATCAACCTTTTGAGCTTCCTCGACCAGCTGGCGATCAATCTCAATGTGGCGGCAGGCAACTACACCCAGTTGCTCAATACCACCACCACCCTGACCAAGCTGATCCAGGCGGCGATCACCGTGGTCCAGGCCAACGGCGCCACGGCCGACATCCTCACCGCCCTGGGCAACCTGCAGATCGCCGCGCTCAACGCCGCGCCGCTGAAGCTGGGGGATATCCTCAAGCTGCAGACCGGCCTGCCGAGCACGGCGCTCAATGCCAGTGTGCAGCTGTTCCAGCTGCTGCAGGCCTTTATCCAGCTATCCAACAGCAACAGCGCGGTGGCCGCGACAGTGCCGATCAACGTCCTGGGGCTGGCCAACATCACCGTGCAGACCAAGGTCATCGAACCCCCGCAACTGTCGGCTGTCGGTAATCCGGCCCTGGCCAAGGCCGACCCCACCGGACCCAACCGGATCTACGTCCGTACCGCCCAAGTGCGGACCCTGATACGGGCCAATCTGTCGCTGCCGCTGGTCTCGGGCTTGAGTGCCGCGGTGGGTAACCTGGTGGCGCCGCTGACGCCGGTACTCAACGGCCTGTTGAGCCTGAACCTGGTGCAGACCCTGGGCTCGGCCCTGTGCCTGCTGGGGGCGGGATGCCAGCAGTTGTATCCCGACCTGGCGCCGTCATCGGAGATCGACCTGAGCCTGGATGCCGGTGGTGCGGTCGCCTATGTCACCGACTACAGCTGTCCGGTCAACGGCAACAGCGGGACCAAGAGCTTGAGCGTGCACACCACCAGCTCCCTGGCCGACCTCAAGGTCGGCAAGATAGATCCCAGCAATGCCTTTTCTTCTTCCGCCGAGCCCACGGTGACACCGCTGCCCCTGGTGGACCTGGGCATCCGCACCTGTTATCAGCTGCTGGTGCTGCCGGGGTATTGCGATCCGGTGGTGCACTATGCCGGCGGCGGGATCGCGATCATGGTCGACTCCCAAGTGGGGCGGACCGACCAGGACCTGGTGTACTCCAGCTCGGCCTCGCCCTATCCGGTGCCGCCCAACGTCAACCAGCCCCCGAGCTACCAGACGGCGGCGCCCACCAGCAACGTGGTCGGCAGCCTGGCCGGGACCCTGGCAGGCATCAACCTGGTGGTCTACAAACCGGTCAATGGTAATCCGCTGGGATCCATAGTCACGGGGTTGGCGTCGGCCATCAGTGGCGTCACCAACCTGCTGACGCCAGTGATCACCGGGCTCCTGGGCCCACTGCTCGACCCCTTGCTGAACAACCTGTTGTCGGGACTGGGGGTCAACCTCATGGATGTCGAGGTCGGCGCCAACCTGACCTGTGGCCAGACCGGCAAGGCCTACCTGGTGATCTGATCGGCCGGGACTATCGGGAGCTCGATGCAGAAGCGTGCGCCGTCCGGGCCGTTGGTCACGCTCAGGCGTCCGCCCATGTTCTCGATGATCCCGTAGCTCACCGACAAGCCCAGCCCGGTGCCCACGCCCACCGGCTTGGTGGTGAAGAAGGGTTCGAAGATCCGCTCCAGCAAGCGCGGGTCGATGCCGCCGCCGTTGTCCTCGACCCACAACCGCACCCACTGCTCGTCGCGCTGGCCATGCACCGAGATCCACGGCTTGAAGTCGCCCTGGGCCTGGCGCTTGGCCAGCAGCGCGTCCCGGGCGTTGACCAAGAGGTTGATCAGCACCTGCTCCAGCTGGTCGACGAAACCCATGACCTGGACCGCGAAGCCCAGCTCGCTGATCCGCAGCTCCAGGCCCTTGCCGCGCATGCCTTCGGCCAGCAGCGACAGCGTGCCTTCGATGGCCTGGGACGGGTTGAAGGGCTGCTGCTCCACCTCCGAGCGCCGGCCGAACACCCGCATGTGATCCACCACCCGCGCCGCACGCTGGACCTGGGCGTCGATGCGGTTGAGCTTGTCGGTCAGGTAGTCGATTTGCACGTCACCGTTACCCAGGCGCTTGAGCACGTTGACGATGGCCATGCGCATCACGTTCAGCGGCTGGTTGATCTCATGGGCGAGGCCGGTGGCCATTTCGCCGAGGGTGGCCATCTTCGCGCTTTGCGTCAGTTGCTGTTGCGAGCGCCGGACCTCGGTGTTGTCGCGGCCCACGGCCTGGATCTCCAGCAACTGGCCCTGGTCGTCGAACACCCCGCGATCGGACCACACCCACCAGGCATGCTCGCGGCCTGGCAACTGCAAGTTGATCTCGGCGGTACTCACGGGGTATTCCGGGCTCAACAGCCTGATCCGACGCTCGAAGCCCTCGCGCTGCTCGGTGGACAGCCACTGCCCCAGGTTGTTGCCCGGCAGGTCCTGGGCGGCGCATTCCAGGTAGGCCGCCAGGGGCCGGTTGCCGAAGGTCAGGGTCAGGTCGGGGCGGTAGCGGCAGATCATTGCCGGCGAGTCCTCCACCAGGATCCGGTAGCGCTCCTCGCTCTGGCGGACCTGCTCGGCGGCCAGGGTCGCCTCGGTGACGTCCAGCCACAGGCCCACGGCTTCCACCGGCAGGCCCAGGTCGTCGCGCAGCAGCCGGGCCTCGTCCAGCACCCAATGATAGGTGCCCCGATTGTCTTGCAGGCGGTAGCGGGCATGCACGTTGCCTTCACGCAGCAACTGCCGGCAGCGCTGGAAGTACAGGTCGCGGTCTTCGGGGTGGACCCGTTCCACCAGCTTGCCGTCGTTGCAGTCCTCCAGGCTCCAGCCCAGCAATGGTTGCAGGCTGGCGCTGAAGAAGCTGGGTTGCAGCGCGCCTTCGACATAACGCTGGACGTAGATCACCGCCGGCGAGCTGGCGATCAGGTTGTCCAGCCGGGCGTGGGCCGCCGCGGCCTGTTGCTGCTGGTTCTTGATGTCGCTGATGTCCAGCATGAAACCCACCAGCCGCTGGTTCTCTCCCCGACCCAGGACCTGGCCCTGGAGGCGATACCAGAGTGGCGCGCCGGCGGGATCGCCATGGTGCAGGCGTACGCTGAGCAGCAATGGCTTGCCCAGCTGCAACGCTTGCAGGCGGCTGCTCAGTTCGGCGCGATCGGCCGGGTGGAACAGCTCCAGCCAGGCCTCGAGGCCCAGGCGGCCATGGTCCTCGGCCAGGTGCAGGCTGGCGGCCAGTTGGCTGGCCAGTTGCACTTCGGCGGTGGCCGGGAACAGTTCCCACCAGCCGGCACCCAGCAACCCCTGCAGGGCATCCAGGCGCTCCATCTGCAAATGATGGCGGTGTTCGCGCA
This sequence comes from Pseudomonas sp. KCJK8993, assembly GCF_046230915.1. Classification (NCBI taxonomy): domain Bacteria; kingdom Pseudomonadati; phylum Pseudomonadota; class Gammaproteobacteria; order Pseudomonadales; family Pseudomonadaceae; genus Pseudomonas; species Pseudomonas sp. KCJK8993. Next base: position 10,369 of record NZ_JBJJLO010000012.1, on the reverse strand, counting down.
GGCGCCCGAGCAGTGGTCCGGCCAGGGCCGCGGTGAGCATCAGCCAGTCGCGCTCGAGCAACTCCGGCGCCTGGCGCTGGACCGCATAGCCGCCGCACAGCAGCCACGCGGCTACGCCATGGTCATCGCGGTAGGGCACCAGCCAGCCTTCGCGGTGGGCGAAGATGCCTTGCAGGCGCGGGTGTTCGTTCAGCCCCTGGACCTGGTTCAGGCGCAGGGGCGTGTTGCCGCTCAGGCTGTCCAGGCCGCTGCCCAGGGGCTGGCCGTCCTGCCACAGGCGCGGGGCGTCGTGGGCGTGGTAGCAACTGTGGAGCACCCAGCCTTGTTCCTGCTCGTCCAGCAAGGCCAGGCCCAGGCAGGGGATACGCCAGGCATGGGCCAGGTCGGCGAGCAGGTCGTGCAGTACTTCCGGCAGGCGCACCAGGCTGCATTGGCGGATCTGTTCACTGCTCTGGGCGGCGAAGATCTGGCTGCGCTCGCGGCACAGGGCCTGTTGGCGTTGCTGCATCAGGTCGCCGATGTCCAGTAATTGCAGATGCCAGTTTGCGCCTTGCTGCTGGACCCAGCCACGCAGGTACAGGACCTGGCCGGCGAGCCCGCGAAATTGCAAGTCCAGTACCTGGCCGCTCCAGTCGGCGGGACCGCCTTCGAGGGCCTGGGTGCTGGCGGGCACCACGTAGTCGACCAGTCGGAGCGGGTCGGCCCCGGGCGGCAGCTGTGCCAGGGCATGGCGCAAAGGCCCGGCGATGCTGAGCACTCTTGCTGACGCATCGAGGACCAGCAGCAAGCCGCTGTTCTGGGTGGGGGGCTCTGGCGCAAGGTCGCTGGCCGCTGGCGGGCGGCCGAGGAAACGCCCGAAAAGCTTGTCGCCAGGACTCAAAATTGCAGGCTCGATGTGACGGACAGGCTGCTGGGCAGGCTGGGCACCGGGCCGATCAGCGGCAGTACTACCTGGGGCATTACCTGGTTCAGCTTGCTGATGGGATAGTTCACGCTGACAGTCAGTACGCCGCCGCTGTAGGTCGCGCTGTAGTCGTTGGCGCCGAAGTTGAAGGCCGACGGAATCCACCCGGTCTGGGCCTGTATCACGCCGAGGGCAAGGTTTTGCACCGTGGTGGCGTAGTTGGGGGTGTTGGGGTCGACCTTGACGGCCTGGCGCAGGGCCTCGGCGGTGGCCTGGTGGAAGGATTGCATCATCAACAGCGGCACGCTGTAGCTGACCAGGCCGTAGAACACCGCGAAAAAGATCACGAAAACCGCCGCGAACTCGATTGCCGCAGCGCCTTTCTGTTTTCTAGGGAGGCCCGGTTTCATGAGTGCGTCTACCCTGACAACCACTATGTCCATTGAGCATAGGATCAAACCGCCGAAAGGGACTGTTCTGGCCGATGCATTTCTTGGTTTTGTGGAGCTGGTTGGCACTCTGTGCGTTGCAGGACCTGCGCCAACGGCGGATCGCCAATATCCTGACCCTGGGCGCTGCGCTGCTGGCGGCGCTGTACCTGGCATGGGCCGGCAGCACCTGGCTGGGAGCACCGCCCGCCGAAGGGGGCTGGGCCCTGGTGGTGGCCCTGGCGCTGACCTTGCCCGGTTATGCCAGGGGCAAGATGGGGGCGGCGGATGTGAAACTCATGGCGGCCCTGGGCCTGGCCTCCGATCTCCAGCATGTGCTGGGCGCGTTCATCGGCGCCGGGCTATGCAGCGGGCTCTGGTGGTTGTCTGTCCGGCTTTGCAGGTTGGCCAGACAGGCACTTGGCCTGCCTGTCCGGGAGGAACCTGCACGGCCGTCAAAAAAATATCCCTTCGCGCCTTTTGTCCTGGCTGGAATGGTCTTAACTGTGATGGTGGTCCATTAGTCGCCGGGCCGTTTAACGCTATGTACATAGTCGGAAAGTAGGTCTAGGTTCTAGTTCAGCGGCCTGGATCATGCGAGGCACACAGGAGTGGCCGGCCGGTGCCGGGCCCGCACGGAGTCACACGTGAACAAGCTCACTTCACAGATGAAAGTGCTGGTGGTGGACGATCAACCCCTGATCGTCGAGGAACTCTGCGAGTTCCTGGAAGGCAGCGGCTATCGCTGCGTGCCTTGCCAGTCCAGTCGGGATGCGGTGGACAGCTTCGCCAGGGATCCGGAGATCGCCCTGGTGCTGTTCGACCTGCACATGCCCGACCTGGACGGCATCGAACTGGTGCAGGAACTGCAACGCATCGCCGGCAAGCACCGGGTGTTCGAGGCCATCATGCTCACTGGCCAATCCGACAAGCAGGATGTGATCAAGGCCCTGCGGGTAGGGGTGGCCGACTATTACCAGAAACCCATCGACCTGGCGGAGCTGCTCGAGGGCTTGCGGCGCCAGGAGGCCGCCTTGCAGGAGCGACAGAACAACCTGCACCTGGGGCAGCTGAACCAGAAGCTGCAGTTTCTTTCGGAGTCCATCGACGACCTCTACCAGGACCTGGACAAGGTCCGTCGCAGCCCCGCCGACCCTGGAACCCAAGGTGAGCCAGGGGCCGATGCCGATGCCGTCGAGATTCCGACGATCTTCCACCAGCTCTCGCCCCGCCAGCTGGACGTGGCCCGCCTGGTGGGCAAGGGCCAGACCAACTACCAGATCGCCTGCGAGCTGGGTATCACCGAGAACACCGTCAAGCTCTACGTTTCCCAGGTCTTGCGCCTGACCCACATGCACAACCGCACGCAATTGGCCCTGGCCCTGTCGCCGAGCAATTCGGGGCTGCGCCAGCGCGTCACCGAGCACTGATCACCTGGCGCCTGTGCGGCGCCAGGCGATGCCTTGCCAGCTACTTGGTATCGATCTTCCCGCCGGCATCCGGATCGTAGAAGTCCGGGATTTCGTACTGGTATTTCTTCAGCCAGCGTTGCAGCGCCAGTTCCTGTTCGCGGGCGGTGGCGGCCTGTGGCTGTGGCGAGGCCTCCAGGTTACGGCTTTGCAGCAACAGCCAGCCTTCGGTTTCCTGCTGCTGGGGCGAGGCCGGGCCGGGGTCGATGGCCTGGGCCGCCAGGGGCAGGACCAGTAGCACGGGACAGCAGAGCATGGACAGTTTCATCTTCAGCGCTCCTTGGCGGGTGTGGCGTCGGGTTGCAGGCTGGCCGCGCCACTGGCCACCTGGGTCATCTTGGCGACAGGTTTTCCGGAGGTCTTGAGTTCTTCGGCGCGGGCCTGGGCCTGGGCGAACTGCTGTGGATTCAGGCGGGCGCGGCTGACCACTTGCGAGGCCTGCTGCCAGTTGTCCTGGTAGAGCAACAGGGTCACCAGGTTGATGGCCGCCAAGGGATCGGACTGCTGGAGCTCGATGGCGGTCAGGAACTCGAAGCGGGCGTCCTCGAGCCGCAGCTGATTGAGGTAGACCACCCCCAGGTCGTTGCGGATCTTCTCGTTGGTCGGCGCCAGGCTGGCAGCCCGTTGCAGGTGGGCCTGGGCCTGGCCGTTGTCGCCCCGGGCGGCGGCCAGCTGGCCCAGGCCGTGTTCGCCTTCGGCCGCCAGGCATGACCCCAGCAGGCTGCGATACAGCGGCTCGGCTTCGCTGCGGCCCAGCAAACGATAGACCCGGGCCTTGCGCACCCGGACCTCGGCCAGGTTGTCCGGCAGGCTCTGCAGGTTGGCCAGGCTGGCATACAGCTTGCCGTCGTTGGCCATGTCGTCGGCCAGGTTCACCGTCAGCTCCTGTTCGGAACTGAGCTTGGCGCAACTGCTGGAGCCGGTCAGGGCCGCCCAGGGCGCCGGGCCGTGGCTGGCGCACCCGCCGAGCAGTGCCAGGCAGGTGATGGCGATCAGTGGTTTCATCAGGTTTCCTCTAGGATGCGAAGGCCCGGGCGATGGCGGTGAAGCCCGGCCCGGCCAGGACGATCAACAGGGCGGGGAAGAGGAACAGCATCATCACCACCGACATTTTGGCCGACATTTTCGAGATGTATTCCTGCAAGCGAGTCAGGCGCCGGTCATCCAGCAACTGCTTGAGCGCCTGCAGCGATTTCATCGCACCACCGCCTTGCAGGATCAATTGCTGGAGAATCACGCAGGTGTCGGTGAACTCATCCACCGCCAGCAGCACCGCGGTCTGGTTGAGTTCGTGGCCCAGTTCCAGGCCGGAGTCGACCCGTGCCAGGATCAGGCGCAATTCATGGGTCAGCTCAGGCAGCAGTTTCTGCGCCTCGGTACTCAGCACCCGCAGTGCCTGTTCCACGGCCATGCCCGATTCGAACAGGATGCGCAGCAGTGGGATGAACGTGGAGATCTCCAGGGCGAGGTGTTTCTGCCTGCGTTGGGCGAAGTAGGCCAGGGCGCGCTTGGGTAGCAGGTAACCGACACCGGCGGAAAGCATCGGCAACAGCCACTGGTTCGCGGTCTGGGAGTAGGCCACTTCCTGGATGAGCAGGGTCAGGCAGACCACCACCAGTGGCGTGGCCAGTTGCAGGGCGGCGAATAGCGAACGCTGGTTGGCGCGGCGCCAGCCCAGGCGGTTCAGCAGCACTTGGGTCTCGCTATCCATGCTCACCGCGCGTTGGCCGAAGCGGCTTTCGCCAAGCTGGCGCAGCCAACTGCCCAGGCGACTGTCGCGGGTCATGTGGCCCTGCAGCCGTTGGGCCACCTGGCGCTCGCGCCGGCGCTGCTCCAGCACGATGTTGCCAAGCAACAACGCGGCTCCGAGGAACAGCAGCAGCGCCGCTAGCAGCAACACTTCAGATACTCCTCAGCATGCGCCACAGCGCGAGGCAGCCGACGATCTGCAGGCACACGGCGGTGACCAGCAGCTTCTGCCCGGTGGGGTCATGCCACATGCCGAGCATGTAGCCGGGGTTACTGAACATGAAGTAGCCCACCAGCAACAACGGCAAGGCACCCAGGACCCAGGCGGTCATGCGGGTTTCCCCGGTCATCGCGCTCAGTTGCCGGGCCCCTTGCTCGCGCTCGCGGATCAACTTGATCAGGTTCTCCAGCAGCTCGCTGGCATTGCCGCCGTAGCGATGGTTGACCTTCAGGCCCAGGGCGAACATGCGCAGTTCGTCCTGATCGTAGAATTCGGCGAAGTCGCTGACCGCCTCCGGCAGGTTGACCCCCAGTTGTACGTTGCGCTGCACTCGGCCCATGGCTTGCCTGAGTGGGTCGCTGCTCGATTCGATGGCTCCCAGTACCGCATCCGCCAGGGTTCGCCCCGACTTCAGGCTGCGCACGCTGTGATCCAGCAAGGGTGGCAGCTGTTCGATCATGCGCTTGATCCGCCGCTGGTAGCGCCAGCTGACGTACAGGCGCAGCGCCATGGGTGGTCCCAGGGCGGCGCCCAGCAGGCCGAGCCAGCCGGCCGCCAGGTAGCCCAGCAGCATGCACAGGGCCCAGGCTGCCAGCCACCACCCCAGGCGTTCGCCGGGCTGGCCCAGGCCGGCGCGGGCGAAGGCGCGTTCCAGGCCGCTCCAGGACTTGGGGGGTGGTGCCTGGTGGGGTTGTCCCTCGGCCAAACGGGTGAGCACCCGCTCGCGTTCGGTCTTGCGTATGCCGTGATAGAACGTCCACCCGGACAGTCCCAGCAAGACCAGGCAGATCAGGGTCAGCAGCAGCGCGATCATGGCTCGCCCCGACGGTTCAATTCAGGCCCAGCCCGACTTCCCGGCGCAGCTTGTCCCCGGCGGGGTTGAGCGCCTCGCGCAGGAAACCGAAGCCGGTACGCCGATCCAGGCGGAACAGGGTGTTGGTGACATAGATGTCGTCGCGGATGCCCACCACTTCCACCACCTCGCTGACGCAGCGGCGGCCGTCGGGCAGGCGGCTGAGCTGGATCACCACGTCCAGGGCCGCGCAGATCATCTGCCGCAGGGTGCGCTCGGCGACGTGGCGGCCGGTCAGGCCCACCAGGGTCTCCAGGCGCAGCAGGGCATCCTGGGCATTGTTGGCATGCACCGTACTCATGGAGCCGTCGTGGCCGGTGTTCATCGCGGTCAGCACGTCCAGCACCTCCACGCCGCGGATCTCGCCGAGGATGATGCGGTCCGGGCGCATCCGCAGGGCGTTGCGGATCAGGTCGCTGGCCTTGACCTCGCCATGGCCCTCGGCGTTGGGCGGACGGGTCTCCAGGCGCACCACATGGGGATGGCCCAGTTGCAACTCGGCCACGTCCTCGATGGTCACCAGGCGTTCATGGGGGTTGATCAGTTGGCTGAGGATGTTCAGCAAGGTGGTCTTGCCGGTGCCGGTGCCGCCGCTGATGAGAATGTTGCAGCGCTTGCCCACCGCGTCCTGGAGAAACTCGAAGATCGCCTGGTCGATGGTCTGCATGGCGATCAGGTCGCTGCTCTTGAGCATGTCCTTGCGAAACTTGCGGATCGACAGGCACGGTCCGTCCAGGGCGATCGGCGGAATGATCGCGTTGACCCGGCTGCCGTCTGGCAGGCGCGCATCGACCATCGGCGAAGACTCGTCGAGGCGCCGCCCCAATGGCGCGAGGATCCGTTGCATCACGCGCTCCACGTGGTGCGCGTCGATGAAGCGCAGGTCGCTCTGGTGCAGCACTCCGTCGCGTTCGACGAAGACCCGGTGCGGGCCGTTGACCAGGATCTCGGTCACCGCCGGATCGCGCAGCAGCACTTCCAGGGGGCCGAAGCCGGTCAGCTCATCGACGATCTCCTCCGCCAGGCGTTCCATTTCGTAGCGGGAAATGGCCAGGTGCATGCGCGCGATGTATTCGGCCACCTTGTCGGTGACGAACTGCGAGAGGTTCTGCCGCGAGCTTTCCAGCAGGTTCTTTCCCGACTCCTCGATGGCATCGATGATGTAGCGATGCAGGACCAGCTTCAGGCCTTCGTGGTCGGCGTTGCCGCTGGCGCGGTTCGACGCGCCAAAGAGTTGTTCTCCGCTCATCGGCCCCCCATGATCCGGTTCAGCCAGCCGGCCTTGGGCTGGGGCAGGCCTTGGGAGCGTTTGGCCAGGCGTTCGCCCAGGGTCCGCAGGGCTTGTGTCAGTTGTTCGCGCGGGCCCAGCTCGAACAGGGTGACGCCCTGGTTCTTGGCGTTCAGGCGCAGCTCGGGGCTGAACGCCAGTACCGCGATCACCTCCAGGCCGAAGGTCTTGCCCAGGGTGTCGGAGTCCGGGGCGACCGAGCGCAGGTAGCGGTCCACCAACAGGCGCGCGTGCTCCAGCTTCATGCCCTTTTCCCGCCAGTGGTTGAGCACCTCCAGGTTGCGCCGGCAGTCGAGCACGTTCTGGTCGGTGCACCACAGCAGCTTGTCGCAGTGGCTGACGAAGGTGCGCAGGGCCTCGCTGTCCGGTTGTCCCACGAGGTTCACCACGATGTGCTGGAAGTGCTGGCGCAGGGCGCTGAGCAGCATGTACAGCTCCGCCGCGCTGGTGTGCTCCAGGGGCTCATCGTGGCTGGCGTAGGCGAGGATCCGCAATCCGGCCTCGGCGCTGGTGAAGGCGCTGTCGATCAGGGTGGCATCCAGGCGGCGCAGATGGCGCAAGGCATCGCCGAAGTGGAACGAGCTCTCCAGGCCCAGCAGGGCCAGGCTGTCGCCCCGGGGCAGTCCCAGGTCCAGCAGCAGGGTCTGCTGGCCGCTCTTCTGCACCACCAATGCCAAGTGTCCGGCCAGTAGCGCGCCGTCGCCATCGCTTTGGGCGCCGTAGAGCACGGTCAGGCCGCCTAGCTGGGTGCTGGGGGTGACGGCCGGCAGGCGCTTGCTCAAGCGCCGGACCAGCCCGGCGACTTCGCTGGAGCGTGAGCCATAGGCGACGAAATCGCGGGCCCCGGCGCGCATGGCGTTGAGCACCAGCTGGTTGTCCATGCCATCGCCCAGGGCGACGATCGCCAGCATTGGCTTGGCCTCCAGGGCGCCCTCGATCAGCGCCGCCTGGGCCACCACGTGCTCGCGGTCGAGGCCGACGAACACCAGGTTGGCGCAGGTCACGTCCACCAGCGCCAGCAACTCGTCCAGGCTGCCATCGGCGCCCACCACCTGGCCCAGGGGCGCCAGAGCGCCTTGCAGCCACTCCAGGTCGGTGTTGTTGCGGGTGATGGCGAGGAAGGTCTGGCTCAGGTTCTGGTTCTGGCTCATTGCGACAATCCACTGCGTTTATCGAAGTTGCCGTTCTCCAGGAAGAACATGCGATAGAAGTTCGGATCGTAGTTGCGCAGGCGCTCGCCGGGCAGGGCCGGCAGCTTGGCATCCGCCGCCAGGGGCTGGACCAGGTGCGGGGTGACCACCATCAGCAGTTCGCGTTCCTCGCGGCTGATGGAGTTGTCGCGAAAGAAGGCGCCGAGCACCGGCACGTCGCCCAGCCCGGGAAACTTGTTGACCTGGGAGCTGTTGCGAGTGCTGATCAGGCCGCTGATGACGAAGCTCTCGCCGTCGGCCAGGGAGATGCTGGTATCGGTACGGCGGATGGTCAGGGCTGGCACCCGGGTACCGGCGATGGCCACGGAGTTGCTGTAGTCCAGCTCGCTGACCTCGGGGGCCACCTTCAGCGAGATGCGCCCGCGATCGACGATGGTGGGGGTCAGGGTCAGGCGGATGCCGAACTCCTTGTATTCGATGGTCACGCTGTTGCTGCCGGTGCTGGGCACCGGGATGGGGATCTCGCCTCCGGCGAGGAAGCTCGCGCTCTGGCCGTTGAGGGCCAGCAGGCTCGGCCGGGCCAGGGTATAGGCGAAACCGCTGCCTTCCAGGGCGTTGATCAGGGTCAGCACCCGGCCACCGCCGAAGCCGATGTTGAACGAGTCATTGTTCAGCGGGATGCTGCCGAAGACTGGCGTGGTGCTGCCGGAGGTGCCGCTGGTGACCGGGGCGGTATTGGGCGAGCCGATCAGGAAATTGTGCCCGCGGCCGAACAGCGAGACGCTGGCCTCCTTGAGCTTGGTCCGGCTGACCTCGACGAAGCGGATGTCGGTCTGCACCTGGCTGGGCAGTGGCGCTTCATCGGCCCTTGATACGCGAGCAGCCTGCATATCGGTACTGGCCCGGCCCTCGACGAACACCATGCTCTGGCGCGGGGTGCTGGAGCAGGCGGTCCAGACCATCAGGCTGGTGGCTCCCTGGCCCATGCCGGTAAGCAAGAAGGCCCGGTCGCCGGTGGCCTGGACGTCGGCGATCTTTGGGTCGCCCACCGCCAGCCGGGTAATCGCCACTGGCGACTGCAGCTGTTGTTGCAGGCCTTCGCCGACTTCCAACACCGCGGGCAACGGGAGCAGGCCCGAGCAGCCCGTTGCCGGAGCGGCCTGGACCGGATTCCAGAGCAGTTGGCCCAGGGCCAGCAGCGCGATGAAGGTCGGCGTGGAACGACTGCGCATGTATTGCATCCTTGCTCAATCAGGGGGTCTGTTGGGTGACCTGGTTGCCACGGATCACCTCCACCGCCGGGCGTGGCGCGGCGCCTTGGGCGACCGGGCTGCGGGGCGCGCTGCCCAGGGCCAGTTGGGTGAACTGGAACAGGTTGCTGCTGGCGGTATCCAGGTGCTCGACCGCCTCTTCGTTGCCGGCCCAGTAGTGGGCCAGGCGCTGCTCCTCGCTGCTGCGCACCGCCAGGCGCAGCACGCCGACCTGGGTGGCCAGCATCATCCGGCTCAGCAGTTGCTCGGGCACCGCCAGGACCACGGTACGAGCATTGATCCGGCGCTGATCCTGCTTGAGCCGTTCCTCATTGCTCAGGGCGTTGCCCGGCTGGCCATCGTTGGTCAGCCCCAGTTGTTCACCCACGGCCAACACGCGGATCGCCGGTACGGCGATCTGCGCCGACTGTTGCGGGTTGGCGTTGTCCTGGCGCAGGAACAGCAGTACGTCCACATAGTCGCCGGGGCTCAGTTGGCCTGCTGCGCCGATCACTTCGTCGACCGCCACCGCCAGTGCCCGCTCATCGCTGTGGATCATCCGGGCCAGGGCGCCACCGCTGGCGAAGCTCTGCTCGTTGAGCCAGGTGCCGGCGCTCAGCTGGCGCCAGGGGGTACGGCCCACGGCCTGGTCGATGGCGCTGAGACTGCCGGGCGGTGCGGTGCGCAGTTTTTCCAGGGCCAGGTCGCCGGCGGCCAGGGGCACGAACGGTGGTACGTCGTGCACCAGCACCACCACCGGCTGGCGCGTCTGGTCCTGGGCGGTGCTGGCGGTCTGCTCCACGACGGTGCTGGGAGTGGGGGGTGGTGCTACGGCTGGAGCAGGTTCGGGTTGACGGCTGAGCACCAGGCCCCAGTACCCGAAAAACACCGCACCGAGCAAAAGAAGTCCTGCCAGGCCGATAGTGACGCGACTGTTCATGAGGGCTCTCCCTTTCCTGCTGCACTACAGCCCGTGACAGCCCGTGATTCCAAACGAGTCGATTCGCAATCAGGCAGCTATGAACATGCAACTATTTCGCTATGTGAAGGTAGTAGA